>NZ_RAWF01000150.1:0-25176 GCF_003612075.1 Corallococcus sp. CA041A | reverse complement strand
GGCAGGGCGGGCAGGGGCGACGGGCGGCCTTCGCGCAGCGCCGAGTAGAGGGCGGAGACCTCGCGCACCAGCACCGCCATGGACGTGGCGTCCGACACGGCATGGTGCATGACGAGCACCAGCACATGGGTCCGCGCATCCAGCGTGAGGAGCGTGGCGCGCACCAGCGGTCCACGCTCCAGGTCGAACGGGCGGCGGGCCTCTTCGTGGGCCAAGCGGAGCGCCTCGGCTTCGCGGGCGTTGGCGGGCAGGGACTCCAGTGACACGCGCGCCAGCGGCAGGGATGCGTCCGGCGCGATGACCTGTCGGGGCTGCCCCGAGGTCTCGCGGAAGGAGGTCCGCAGTCCTTCATGCCGGGCCGCGAGCGCCACGAGGCTGCCCTCCAGCGCGGCCACATCCAGTTCGCCCTCCAGGCGCACGGCGGCGGGCAGGTTGTAGGACACGTCGCCGGGGGCGTACCGGGACAGGAAGAGCAACCGGGCCTGCGAGGAGGACGCCTCGCGGTCGCCGCTCACGTTTCTGCGAAGAGGCGCGGGGCCCGCCGCGTCACGGAGGGAGGCCAGCCTATGAGCCAGGGACGTGATGCTCGGCCCCTGGAGCAGCCATTCCATGGGCACTGTCAGCCCGGTGCCGGCGCCCACTTCGTGCGCCAGCTCCACCGCGCCCAACGAGTCCAACCCGTAGCGAGTCACCGGAGCATCGACGTCGATGTCCTCACGGATCATGCGCACGTGCCGGGCCACGATGTCTCGCAGCAATGTGACCAGTGCTTCCGCGTCCGGCTTCTCAGGCAGTGCCGCTTCCTCCTTCGGCCCAGCGGGCAGGGGAGCCTCGGCCGGCGATGGGCGTGCATTGGAGGATTGAGAGCCCTCCGCCCGCCACGCCGTCACCTCCTGCAATGCCCCCGCGAGGAAGGCTGCTCGGCACGCGTGACGCTGTACCTTGCCGCTGGACGTCTTGGGCAGGCTGCCCGGCTCGATGAGCACCACCGCGTGCGCCTGCACCTCGTGCGACTCCGCCAGCCGCTGACGGATGGTGCCCACCGCCGCGTCCGCCGCCGCCAGTTGCTCACGCAGTCCGCCCAGCCGCCGCACGTCGATTTCCTGCACCACGACGGCGCGCTCCTCGCCCCCCACCTCCACCGAGAACACCGCGCCGCCCCCGGGCCTCAGCGCCGGGTGCGCCCCCTCCACCGTCGCCTCCAGGTCCTGCGGGTAGTGGTTTCTCCCGCGCAGGATGATGAGGTCCTTGCGCCGCCCCGTGACGTACAGCTCACCCTCCGGCCGCAGGAAGCCCAGGTCACCCGTGCGCAGGTACGGCCCGCCGTCCTCCCTCGCGATGCGCGCCTGGAACGTCTCGCGCGTCGCCTCCTCGCGGCCCCAGTACCCCTGGGCCACGCTCGGCCCCGACACCCAGACTTCGCCCACATCCCCGGGCCCACGCCGCTCCAACGTCTCCGGGTCCACGATGGCGACTCGCTGCTCCGCCAGCGTCTGGCCACACCCCACCAGCGTGCGCGCACCGGGCTGCGCCGCGCCCACTTCCTCCGCGCGGTGCCGCTCCAGCGCCTCACCTGAAATCGTCACCGACACCGGCGGCGCCGACTGCTCGCCTCCGGAGACGATGAGCGTGCCTTCCGCCAGCCCGTAGCACGGGTAGAAGGCCTCTCGTCGGAAGCCACTCGGGCCGAAGGCCTCCACGAAGCGCTCCAGCGTCTCCGGGCGAATCGGCTCCGCGCCGCAGAAGGCCACCTCCCACCGGCTCAAGTCCAACGCCCGCCGCTGCTCCGGCGTGCTCTTTCGCACGCACAAGTCGAACGCGAAGTTCGGCCCGCCGCTGATGGTGCCCCCGAAGCGCGACACCGCCTCCAGCCACGCCATGGGCCGCTTGAGGAAGGCCATCGGCGACATCAACGTCACCGGGAAGCCTCCGTACAAAGGCTCCAGGATGCCGCCGATGAGGCCCATGTCGTGGTACGGCGGCAGCCAGATGACGCCCACGCTGTCCGCACGTGCGCCGAAGGCACCGTGGATGAGCGACAGGTTGTGCAGCAGGTTGCCGTGCGTGAGCATCACGCCCTTCGGCGTGCCCGTGCTCCCGGACGTGTACTGAAGGAACGCGAGCGACTCCGCGCCCAGTCCCTCCGGCGCCACCCAGTCCCGCTCGCCGCCCTCCGGCAACTCGTCCGTCGCCATCCAGTGCAGCGCGCGGAAGTCCGGCGCCTGCTCGAAGACGAAGTCCGACAGCCCGAGGATGCCCGACGTGGTGAGCACCACCGACGCACGTGCGTCCTGGATGATGGCGCGCAGGCGGGGCAGGGTGCGCTCCAGCCGCATCGGGTCCGGCGGATACGCGGGCACCGCCACCGCTCCCGCGTACAAGCAGCCGAAGAAGCCCGCGATGTAGTCCAGCCCCGGCGGGTACAGCAGCAGCACGCGCTCGCCTTGCGCGCCTCGCTCTCGCAGCGCGGAGGCAATCCGCCGTGCTCGCACGTCCAGGTCGGACGCGCTCCACACGGTCTCTTCACCGTCGGCTTCACCCAGGAACGTGTAGAGCGGCGCGTGGGCGGACGGCCCTTGGACAAGCTTCAGCAGGACGCCAGGAAGGGTTCGCGAGAAGTCGTGCACGGGGAGCCATCCATGTGTCGAAAAAGCGCCGACACTTAATAGCAGCCCGGGTGCTCAATTCCTCGGCACTCCTGGTGACGAAACCCCGGAGGTTCCTGACGCCAGCCCACTCGGGGAGCGGGGACTCGACACGCCCTCAAGCGCGGCCGAGCAGGCTCTTCAACCACTCCATGAAACCTTTCTAGCTTGACCCGCCTGATACATCCCGTGTCGCGCCTTCACCGACTCTGGCCTGTCACGCGTGGTGAACGTCGCGGACCTGATCGCGCATGTAGCGCCGCGGCGCGCCAGTCACTCTGTTCACGGGCCCCGCCCCCTCGAAGGAGGGAGCGGGGTTTCCGCGTTGTGGGCGGCAGGGACTCGCGGTGCCTGCGTTACTTCTTGCCCGCGTCGCGGAGCGCCTTCATCAGCAACTCCGCCACGGACTGGACCACCGGATCGCGTAGCAGCGTGTAGTGGGTGCCCGGCAGGCGATGCGACTCCAGCCGGTCTCCCACGAGCGCCGCCCAGCCACCGTCTCCCGTGCCCGTGTCATCGACGAGCTCTTCCGCCTGGAAGCGCACCAACCGCTGATCCATGGCGGGCGGGTGGTAGCGCCGGGCTGCTTCGAGGTTCGCCTCGAAGACCTGGAAGAGGGCCGTGGCGTCCACTCCGGGTGGCAGCGCACCGGACCGGGCCGCGGACTCCAGCACCTTCGCGAGCGCCGCCTCAGGCTCCAGCGTCGCCAGCTCCGCCGTGTCCACGTCCAGGTCCGCCAGCGACACGCCCATCAGGTCCTGCGCGAACATGCCCACCGCCAGCGTGCGGTCCAGGTCCGGCTCCGAGTCCGACACCGTCTCTGGAACGTACGAGTCGATCATCGCCACCAGCTCCACCGCTTCACCTGCTTCGCGGAGCTGGTGCGCCATCTCGTAGGCGATGACGCCGCCCAGGGACCACCCACCCAGGTGATACGGACCGTGGGGCTGGACCCCACGCACCACCCGCACGTAGCTGGCGGCCAGGGCCTCCACGGTGTCCAGCGGCTGATCCGCGCCGTCGAGGCCTCGGGCCTGGATGCCGTAGAAGGGCTGATCCGGTCCCAGCCTCCGCGCGAGCTCCGCGTAGGCCAGCACGTTGCCTCCCACCGGGTGCACGAAGAAGAACGGCGGCGCGCTGCCCGTGCCTTCCTTCGTGAAGGGCACCAGTGGCGTGAAGGGCTTCGGCTCGGCCTCACCCAGCAGGACCGCGAACCGCTCCACGCTGGGAGCCTGGAAGAGCGCCGACAGCGGGAGCTTCCGGCCCGTCTCCCGGTGCACCGCCGCCATCAGCCGCACCGCGAGCAGCGAGTGCCCGCCCAGTTCGAAGAAGCTGGTGCGCACGTCCACGGTGGACACGCCCAACGCCTCCGCCCAGAGCGCCGCGACCCGCGCCTCGACTTCGTTCCTGGGGCCCACGTGGGTCTCGGGGCTCACGGGTCCGTCCACGGGGACGGGCAGCGCCTTGCGGTCCACCTTGCCGTTGGGCGTCAGCGGCAGGACGGGCAGGGCGACATAGGCCGCGGGCACCATGTACTCCGGCAACGAGCGCTGCAGGTGTCCCCGCAGCGTCGCGGTGTCCACCTCTGGCGTTACATACGCCACCAGTCGCGGGAGGCCAGGGACGTCCTCACGCAGCAACACCGTCGCGTCGCGGACGCCCGGAGATGCACGCAGCGCGGCCTCGATTTCACCCAGCTCGAGGCGGTAGCCGCGCAGCTTCACCTGGAAGTCCACCCGGCCCAGGTACTCCAGGGTGCCATCCTGCATCCACCGGACCCGGTCGCCCGTGCGGTACATCCGCGCCCCGGGCTCCGTGCTGAACGGATGGGGGATGAAGCGCTCCGCCGTGAGGTCCGGCCGGTGGCGGTAGCCGCGCGCCAGGCCCTCGCCCCCGATGTAGAGCTCGCCCGGGACGCCCACGGACACGGGGTTCAGGTTCGCGTCCAGGACGTACGCGCCCAGGTTCAGCAGCGGGCGACCGATGACGGGCGTGGACATGGGGCTGCCCTGGATGGGGGCGATGGTGGCGTTCACGGTGGTCTCGGTCGGGCCGTAGGCGTTGAAGGCCCAGGTCCGCTCCGTCGCCGTGAGCGTGCGCCACGTCACCTCGTCCATGGCTTCGCCGCCGATGGAGCAGAGGCTCGGGACGTGCTCGCGCTCCAGCAGGCCCGCCTCCAGCAGCAGCTGGAACTGCGACGGCGTGGTGTCCAGCAGGTCGATGCGGTGCTGCTCCACCCACGTGAGCATCGCCTCCGGATCCCGCCGCACGGTCTCCGGGACGAGGAACAGGCAGTGGCCGTCCAGCATCAGCGACAGCTGCTGCACCGACGCGTCGAAGAAGTACGGCGCGTTGACGCTGACCCGCAGCGGCCGGGACGACGCCCGGTCGAAGCAGGTTTCGTTCATCGCGCGCCGCAGGTGTGCCAGCGAGCGGTGCTGGATCATCACGCCCTTGGGCGCGCCCGTGGAGCCCGACGTGTAGATGACGTAGGCCAGATGCTCCGGCCGCACGCCCGACCGCGGGTTGCCCGGCGAGGACGACTCGATGCGCCGCGCGTCCGCGTCCAGCCGCACCACGTGCCGCGTCGGTGGCTGCCACGACTCCACCTGCGCCTGGGTGGTCACCAGCACGGCCGCGCCGCTGTTCTCCAGGATGAAGGCCTTGCGCGCTTCAGGGGCCGCCGGGTCGAGCGGCACGTATGCACCGCCCGCCTTGAGGATGCCCATGATGGTGACGATGGCCTCTGGCGAACGCTCCAGGCAGAACGCCACCGGCACGTCCGGGCCCACGCCCAGCGAGCGCAGGTAATGCGCCAGTTGGTTCGCGCGCACGTTGAGCTGGTGGAACGACACGGAGGTGTCGCCCATCACCACGGCGGGCGCCTTCGGCGTGCGCGTCACCTGCTGTTCGAAGCGCGCGTGGAAGGGCACGTCGACTTCGAAGGGAGCCGTCTCGCCGCTCCACTCCTCCAGCACCCACTGGCGCTCCTCCGCCGTCAGCAGGGGCAGGCTGTCCACCTTCGCGTCCGGCCGGGTGACGGCGGCTTCCAGCAGTTGGAGGAAGTGCTCCGAGAGCCGGCGGGCCGTGGCGGGTTCGAAGAGGTCCGTGGCGTAGGAGAGGGCGCCCTCGAAGCCCCGCTCCGTGCGGGCCATGCTCAGGTCCAGATCGAACTTCGTCGAGGACAGGTCCACCTCCACCGGACGCAGCGTCAGCTCCGGCAGGCGCACCTCCGCTTCCGGCAGGTTCTGGAGCGCGAAGAGGGCCTGGATGAGCGGCGTGCGCGACAGGTCGCGCGCGGGCTGCACCGCCTCCACCAGGCGCTCGAAGGGGATGTCCTGGTGCTCGTATGCGCCCAGCGTGGTGGCGCGCACTTGCGAGAGCAGCTGGCGGAACGACGGGCGGCCGTCGAACCGTGCGCGGAGCACCAGCGTGTTGACGAAGAAGCCGATGAGGCCCTCCGTCTCCGCGTGGCGCCGGCCCGCGATGGACGTGCCCACCAGCAGGTCCTCCTGACCGGAGTACCGGTGCAGCAGCGTCTGGAAGGCCGCGAGCAACAGCATGAAGGGCGTTGCCCCTTCGCGCTGGGCCAGGGCCTCCACCGCTTCGCTCAACGACTGCGACAGGCGCACCGGGAACGTCGCGCCCCTGGCGGAGCGCTGGGGCGGGCGCGGCTTGTCGGTGGGCAGGGCCAGGGCCTGCGGGGCTCCGGCCAACTGCTGCGTCCACCAGCCCAGCTGCGCGTCCAGCACTTCGCCCTGGAGCCAACCGCGCTGCCACACGGCGAAGTCCGGGTACTGCACCGGCAATGGAGCCAGCTGCGAGGGCTGGCCCTGCCGGAAGGCCTCATAGAGCGAGGTGACTTCGCGCACCAGGATGCTCATGGACCAGCCGTCGCCGATGGCGTGGTGCATGCACAGGAGCAACACGTGCTCCTCTTCGCCCAGCTTCAGGAGCGTGAGGCGCGCCAGCGGGCCCACGGCGAGGTCGAAGGGCTTCAGCGCGTCCTCGCTCGCGAGCCGCACGGCCTCCGTCTCTCTCTCGTCGTCGGGCAGGCCCGTCAGGTCCACCACCGACAGGACTCCGGTGGGGGCGGGGTGCACGTGCTGGCGGGGTTCGCCGTCGTGGGCTTCGAACGTGGTGCGGAGCGCTTCGTGACGTTCCACCAGAGCGTCGAAGGCCTGCTGGAGCGCGGGCACGTCCACCGCGCCGGAGAGGCGCAGCGCGGTGGGCATGTTGTAGAGCGCGCTGCCCGGGTCGAGCTGATCGATGAACCACAGCCGCTGCTGCGCGAACGACAGCGGATGCGGGCCGGGGCTCGTCGCGGGACGCAGCGGCGGCAGGGCGCTGGCCTCCGGCGCGTCCGGCAGCCGCTGGGCGAGCGCCGCCACGGTGGGGGACTCGAACAGCGCCCGGACGCCCACGTCCACGCCGAAGCGGGCGCGGATGCGGGACACCAGTTGCGTGGCCAGGATGGAGTGGCCGCCCAGTTCGAAGAAGTGGTCGTTGCGGCCCACCACGGGCACGTTCAACAACTCCTCCCACAGCGAGGCCAGGGCCACCTCCGCGGGCGTCGCCGGGGCCTCGTACGAGCGCGCGGCACGCAGCCGCGCCTCCGGTGAGGGCAGCGCCTTGCGGTCCACCTTGCCGTTGGGCGTCAGCGGCAGGCCGGGCAGGGCGACGAAGGCAGACGGCACCATGTACTCCGGCAGGTGCCGGCGCAGGTACTCGCGCAGTCCTTCCGTGTCGCCGTCCGTCACTACGTAGGCCACGAGCCGCGCGTCGCCCGGCACGTCCTCGCGCACCAGGGCCACCGCGTCACTGACGCCCGCGTGGGTGCGCAGCGTGGCTTCGATTTCGCCCAGCTCGATTCGGTAGCCGCGCAGCTTCACCTGGAAGTCCAGGCGGCCCATGAACTCCAGCGTGCCGTCTGGCCTCCAGCGGCCCTTGTCGCCCGTGCGGTAGAGGCGGGCTCCGGGCTCCGCGCTGAAGGGGTCTGGCACGAAGCGCTCGGCCGTCAGGTCCGGACGGCCCAGGTAGCCGCGGGTGACGCTTTCGCCGGAGAAGCACAGCTCTCCCGGCGTGCCGAAGGGCACCAGGCGCTGCCTCGCGTCGAGCACGTACGCATTCAGGTTCGCCACGGGCCGGCCGATGAAGGGCTCCGTGCGGAGGCTCCCCTGGACGACGACGCCCGCCGTGCAGACCGTGCACTCCGTGGGGCCGTAGCCGTTGAAGACGCGCGTGCGGTCCGTCGCGGCCAGCTTGCGCCACGCCTCCGCGTCCAGTGCGTCGCCTCCCATCATCACGAGGGGCGGCACCCAGGCCCGCTCCAGCATCCCCGCCGCCAGGAGGGGCTTGAGCTGCGCGGGCGTGCAGTCGAACGAGTCGATGCGGTGCTGGTCCAGCCACGCAAGCATCGCTTCCGGGTCCACGCGCAGCGCGTCCGGGACGATGTGGAGGCAGTGGCCGTCGATGAGCTGCACCACGCGGTCCATCACCGCGTCGAAGTACAGCGGCGCGTTGACGGTGACGCGCTGGCCTTTGGGCTGGCCCGCGTAGAAGGCGCGGATGAAGGCCCGGTGCATGTTGAGGATGGTGCGGTGTTGCACCATCACGCCCTTGGGCGTGCCCGTGGATCCGGACGTGTACAGCACGTACGCCAGGTGCTCCGGGCCCGTCAGGGCGGGCGGGGGCTCATGCGAGAGGGCGCCCAGGCCGGTCTGCTCGACGTCCAGCCACACTTCGTGGACGCCGTCGGGGCTCCAGTCCCCGCAGGCGGCTTCGGTCGTGACGAGCACGGCCGCGCCGCTGTCCTTCAGCACGAAGTCCCTGCGCGCCGCCGGGGCGGAAGGATCCAACGGGACGAAGGCGCCACCGGCCTTGAGCACCGCGAGGAGCGCCACGATGGCCTCCACCGAACGCTCCAGGCACAGCGCCACCTTCACCTCTGGCCCCACGCCCAGCGAACGCAGCCGCCACGCGAGCTGGTTCGCCCGCGTGTCGAGCTGCCGGTACGTCAGCGACGACGCCTCGAACACGACAGCGGGGGCATCCGGGGTGCGCGCCACCTGCCGCTCGATGAGGCCGTGCAACGTGGCGTCCCGTTCGAAGTCCACCAACTCGCCGCTGCCCACGCGCACCAGCCGCACCAGCTCCTCCGGCGAGACGAGCGACACGTCCGCCAGCGGCAGGTCCGGCGCGTCGCACACGGCTTCCAGCAACCGCCGCAGCTGGGCGAAGAGCCGCTCGATGGTGGCCGTGTCGAACAGCTCCGCCGCGTAGCCCAGGTGGCCCTCGTAGCCGTCCGCCGAGCGGCTCAGGTTCAGGGCCAGCTCGAACTGCGAGGGGGCATCGCCCTCCAGGTGGGCTGGCGCCACGATGAGGCCGGGCACCGCCAGCTCCGGCAAGGGGGCGTTCTGGAGCGCGAACATCGCCTGGAACAGCGGCGTGCGGCCCAGGTCACGCTCGGGCTGGAGCGCCTCCACCAGGTGCTCGAACGGGATGTCCTGATGCTCGTACGCGCCCAGCGTCGTGGCGCGCATCTGCGCGAGAAGCTCGCGGAACGTCGTCCGTGCGCTGAAGCGCCCGCGCAGCACCAGCATGTTCACGAAGAAGCCGATGAGGCCTTCCGTCTCCGCCTGCCGGCGGTTCGCGATGGGCGAGCCCACCAGCACGTCGTCCTGTCCGGACGTGCGCGACAGCACGGCCTGGAACGCAGCAAGCAGCGCCATGAAGGGCGTGGTGCCTTCCGCTTGCGCCAGTGCCTCCACGCGCTCGCTCAGGGCGCGCGGCAGCGACACCTGGATCCGCCCACCGCGCCGATCCGCACCGGCCGTCCGCGGCCGGTCCGTGGGCAGGTCCAGCACGAAGGGGGCCCCGGACAACTGCTGCTTCCACCACTCCACCTGTGCCTGGAGCACGCCGCCCTGGAGCCAGCCGCGCTGCCAGACGGCGTAGTCCGCGTACTGCACTGGCAGCGGGGACAGCGTCACGGGCTGGCCCGTTCGCAGCGCCGCGTAGAGGGCCGTGAGCTCCCGCACGAGGACGCCCAGCGACCAGCCGTCGGACACGATGTGGTGCAGGTGCAGCACCAGCACGTGCTCGCGCGCGTCCAGCTTCATGAGCAGTGCACGGATCACCGGCCCGCGCGTCAGGTCGAACGGGCGGAGCGTCTCCGCGTGGCCCTGGCGCTGGGCTTCGGCCTGCTTCGCGGCGCGACTTCCCAGGCCCGTCAGGTCCACCAGCTCCAGGGGGACGTGGCCCTCCGGGTGGATGTCCTGTACCGGCTTGCCCGCCTCCATGCGGAAGGTGGTCCGCAGGGATTCATGCCGCGCCATCAGCGCGTCCAGGCTTCCGCGCAATGCTTCCACGTCCAGGTCGCCGGTGAGGCTCAGCGCCAGCGGCATGTTGTAGAGCGGGCTGCCCGGCTCCAACTGGTCCACGAACCACAGCCGCTGCTGCGCGAAGGACAGAGCGGGCGCCGACGTGCGCGACACGGGGACCAGCGGCGGCGCCTGGGTGCGGCGGGCATCCACCAGCCGCTCCGCCAGCGACGCCACCGTGGGCGCGCGGAACAGCTCGCCCAGTGGCAGCTCCAGACCCAGCGATGAACGGATGCGCGCCACCACCTGCGTGGCCAGCAGCGAGTGCCCACCCAGCTCGAAGAAGTCGCCGTGGATGTCCACCGTCTCCAGATGCAGCACCTCCGCCCAGATGTCCGCGAGTGCCTTCTCCAGCGCGCTCCGGGGCGTGGCGGATGCGGGGTCCGCCACACGGGCCTTCGGCGCGGGCAGGGCCTTGCGGTCCACCTTGCCGTTGGGACTCATCGGCAACTTCGGCAGCACCACGATGGCGGACGGCACCATGTAGTCCGGCAGCTGCTTCTGCACGGCTGCCCGCAGCACGCCCGTGTCCAGGCCTTCACCGCTCACCACGTAGGCCACGAGGCGCTTGTCGCCGGGCACGTCCTCGCGCACCACGGCCACCGACTCTTCGACCTCCGGCGACTGGCGCAGCACGGCTTCGATTTCGCCCAGCTCGATGCGGAAGCCGCGCAGCTTCACCTGGAAGTCGGCGCGGCCCAGGAAATCCAATGTCCCGTCACGCAGCCAGCGCACGCGGTCGCCCGTGTCGTAGAGGCGCGCTCCGGACTCTTTGGCGAAGGGGTGGGGGATGAAGCGTTCGGCGGTGAGGTCCGGGCGCTGGAGGTAGCCCCAGGCCAGGCCGTCTCCGCCCACGTACAGCGTGCCCGGCACACCCGGCGGTACGGGCTGGAGCGTCGCGTCCAGCACCCACGCCGTGGAGTTCGACAGCGGCCGTCCAATGGGCACCGAGCGGCCCACGGTGTCACCGGCGCGCAGCGTGTGCGTGGCGGAGAATGTCGTGTTCTCCGTGGGGCCGTAGCCGTTGACCAGCACGGCGCCTGGAGGCAGCCGCTTCAGGTGTTCGCGCACTCGCTCCACGGGCAGCACGTCGCCACCCGCCAGCACCTGCCTCACGCGGGCCAGCGCGTCTCCCTGGTGCAGCACCATCTGCTCGAAGAGGGCGGCGGTGAGCCACAGCGTGGTGATGCCCTCGCGCCGCAGCAGCGCGCCCGTGTCCCCGAGCGACAGCGCGCCCGCGGGGGCCACGACCAGCGTCGCCCCGTTCAGCAGCGCGCCCCAGACTTCCAGCGTGGACGCGTCGAACGCGATGGGTGCCAGGTGGAGGAAGACCTCCTCCGGACCGAAGTGGATGAAGTCCGCACCGCGCACCAGGCGCGTGATGCCCCGGTGCGGCACGCTCACGCCCTTGGGCCGGCCGGTGCTTCCCGACGTGAACATCACGTAGGCCAGCGCCTCCGAGGACACCGCCAGGTCCAGCGCCGCTTCGGACTGCCTTGCGATGACAGCGGCGTCCGCGTCCAACAGGACCTGGAGGTCCGTGACGGCCGGCAGCTCGTCCGCCACCGCATCCTCGGTCACGAGCAGGCTGACGCCCGCCTCGCGCAGCACCCACGCGATGCGCTCCGCGGGGGCCTGAGGATCCACCGGCACGTAGGCCGCACCGGCCTTCAGGATGCCGATCAGCGCGGTGATGCTCTCGAATGAACGCTCCACGCACAGGCCCACCCGGTGGCCGGGCCGCACGCCCTGACGCCTCAGGTGATGCGCGAGCTGGTTCGAAGCCCGGTCCAACGCCGCGTAGGACATCCGCCGCTCACCGGCTTTGAGCGCCGTGGCGTCCGGCGTGCGCGCGGCCTGCTCGGTGAAGAGCGAGGCCACGGACGCGTCACGCGGGAAGTCGCGGGAGGTGCCGCTCCAATCGGAGAGCAGCCGCTGACGCTCCACCCCGGTGAGCCACGGCAGCTCCGGCAGCCGCGCGTCCGGCGAGCGGAGCGCGGACTCCAGCAGCACCCGCAGGTGCTCGACCATGCCGGCCACCGTGTCCGGATCGAACAGGTCCTGGTTGAAGCCCAGCACGCCTTCGAAGCCGTCCGGCCCTCGAGCCAGCACGCATTGCAGATCGAAGTGGGTGGACTCCTTCAGGTCCTCGCGGGCCTTGAGCGTCAGTCCTGGCAGCGCCAGCTCCGGCATGGGTGCGTTCTGGAGCGTGAACGTCACCTGGAAGAGCGGTGTGCGGCCCAGGTCGCGCTCCGGCTGGAGCACCTCCACCAGCTTTTCGAAGGGGAGGTCCTGGTGCTCGTAGGCGCCCAGCGTGGTGGCGCGCACCGCGTCCAGCAGCTCGCGGAAGCGCTGTGTCCCGCGCATCCGGGTGCGCAACACGACTGTGTTCGCGAAGTAGCCGATCAGCGACTCCGACTCGGCGTGGCGACGGCCCGCGATGGGCGACCCCACGAGCACGTCCTCCTGTCCGGAGTACCGGTGCAACAGCAACTGGAACGCCGTGAGCAGCACCATGAACGGCGTGGAGGACGCTTGCCGCGCGTACGCCTCCACCGCTTCACTCAGCTCCCGCGACAGGACGAGGGGCTGGGAGCCGGCGCGATAGGCCCCCTGAAGGGATGGACGCGGGTGGTCCGTGGGCAGCTCCAGGTAGGGGGCGGCGCCGTCCAGTTGGTCGCGCCAGTACGCGACCTGCGACTCCAGCACCTCGCCCTGGAACCAGGCGCGCTGCCAGAGGGCGTGGTCCGCGAACTGCACCGTCAGCTCTGGCAACGGCGACGGCTGTTCCGCCGCGAACGCCGCGTAGAGCACGCCCATCTCCCGCACCAGCACGCCGGTGGACCAGCCATCCGTGACGATGTGGTGCGTGTTGAGCAGCAGCACGTGCTTCGTGGCCCCGAGCTTCATCAGGAGCCCTCGGAACAGTGGGCCCTGCTCCAGGTCGAACGGGGTGGAGGACTCCTCCCGGGCCAGCCGTGATACCTCCGCCTCTCGTGCCTCGTGCGTCGGGAGCGCGGACAGGTCCGCGTGCCGCAGGGACATGGGGAACGGCGGGTGGATGACCTGCGACGGCGTGCCTTCGTGCGACTGGAACGTGGTGCGCAGCGCTTCGTGGCGGCGCACCAGTTCGTCGAACGCGGCCAGCAGGACGATGACGTCCAGCGAGCCGTCCAGGTCCATCAGGTGCGAGATGCTGTAGGCGGTGCCCGCGGTGCCCAGCTGCTCGACGAACCACATGCGCTGCTGCGCGAACGACAGCGGCAGCACATCCGGCCGTTCCGCGCGGACCAGCGAGGGCAGCGCGGAAGCGGACGCATCCTGCTGCTGGGGCTGTTGGGGCGCGTCGATCCGGCGCGCCAACTCCGCCACGGTGGGGCCCTCCAGCAGCGCCCGCAGGGGCAGCTCCATGCCGAAGCGCGCACGCACTCGCGACACCAGCTGCGTGGCCAGCAGCGAGTGGCCGCCCAGTTCGAAGAAGCCGTCATGGCGGCCCACCGCCGGGACGCGGAGCACCTCGCTCCACAGCGAGGCCAGCGTCACCTCCGTGGGCGTCGAGGGCGGTTCGATGACGCGCTCGGAGGCCGGGGCAGCCTCGGGCGAGGGCAGGGCGTCGCGGTCCACCTTGCCGTTGGGGGTCTGGGGCAGGGCGTCCAGCGCAACGAACGCGGCGGGCACCATGTACTCCGGCAGGGTCCGCCGGAGGTGCTGACGCAGGGGCGCCGTGTCCACCTGGGGCGCGATCCAGGCGATGAGCCGGTCCTCGCGAACCAGCACCACCGCGTCCCGGATGTCCGGGTGCGAGCGCAGCGCGGCTTCAATCTCGCCCAGCTCGATGCGATAGCCGCGCAGCTTCACCTGGAAGTCCAACCGGCCCAGGTAATCCAGCGTGCCGTCCTCGCGCCAGCGGGCCTTGTCACCCGTGCGGTAGAGCCGCGCGCCGGGCTCCGTGCTGAACGGATCCGGCACGAAGCGTTCGGCCGTCAGGTCCGGTCGGCCCAGGTAGCCACGCGTGACGCCTTCGCCGCCGAGGCACAGCTCGCCCGGTGTTCCCAAAGGCACCAGTCGCTGGTGCCCGTCGAGCACGTACGCGTTGAGGTTGGCCAGCGGACGACCGATGACGGGCGTCTCCTGGGCCGCGTCCTGGATGCGCCAGTCCGCCGCGTCGACCGTGCATTCCGTGGGGCCGTACTCGTTGAACGCCCGCGTGCGGTTGGATGCACGCAGTTGGCGCCAGGAGCTTTCGTCCACCGCCTCGCCACCAACGGAGATGACTCCCGGCACGTGGACGCGCTCCAGCAGGCCCGAGGCCAGCATGAGCCGCAGCTGCGACGGCGTGCAGTCCAGCACGTCGATGCGCTGGCCCTCCAGCCACGCCACCATCGCCTCCGCGTCCTGCCGCACGTCCTCCGGGACGATGTGCAGGCAGTGGCCGGCGAGCAGCTGGACCACCTGGGCGATGGATGCGTCGAAGTGCAGCGGCGCGTTGACGGTGACGCGCTGTCCCGGTGCCAACCCTGCGTGGAGGCTGCGGGTCAGAGCCTGATGCAAGTTGAGGACCGACCGGTGCTGCACCATCACTCCCTTGGGCGTGCCGGTGGAGCCCGACGTGTAGATGACGTAGGCCAGGTTCGCCGGGCCCGCCGCCGGCGGCAGGTTCTCAGCAAACCTGTCCGACTGTCCGACAGGTTCGCTGGCCTCGGCTCCCGACGCGGCCTTCCCAAACCTGTCCGACTGTCCGACAGGTTTTGCGTCCAGCCGCACCAGGTGGGGCACCTCTGGGTGCCACGCTTCTTGCAGAGCCCGCGTCGTCACCAGCACGCTCGCGCCACCATCCTTGAGGACGAACGACTTGCGCGCGGCTGGGGCCGACGGGTCCACCGGAACGAAGGCGCCTCCGGCCTTGAGCACCGCCAGCAGCGCCACGATGGCCTCCGCCGACCTCTCCAGGCACAGACCCACTGTCACCTCAGGGCCCACTCCCAGCGACCGCAGGTGCCAGGCGAGCTGGTTCGCCTGCGCGTTGAGCTGGCGGAAGGTCAGCGTCGTCCCGCCGAACACCACGGCGTTGGCGTCCGGCGTCGCGGCGGCCTGGCGTTCGAAGCGCGCATGCAGGGTGGCGTCGCGCTCGAAGGCCATGGCGTCGCCGGTGCCGGTGCGCAGCAGCCACGCGCGGTCCTCCGCGGGCAGCAGTGACACGTCCTCGATCCGGGCGTCCGGCTGGAGCAATCCCTCCAGCGCTTGCCGCCACTGGCCCAACACCCTCTGCATGGCGCCCGCGTCGAAGTGGCCCGCGTCGTAGACCAGCTGCAACTGGAGTTCTTCGCGCGGTATCACGGTGGCCGACAGCGGGTAGTTCGTGCTGTCGCCGAACTCCAGGTCGCGCAGGTCCATCGCGGTGAAGCGGCGCAACACCGACTCGTCGAACGGGTAGTTCTCGAAGACGAACAGCGACTGGAAGAGCGGCTGTCCTCGGGGGATGTCGCTCCAACCGTGCGTCGAGACCAGCGGCGAGTACTGGTGCTGCTGGATGCCCAGGAGCTTCGCCTGGAGCGACTGGAGCCACGGCAGCACGGGTTCGCCATCACCGGGCAGCGTGATTCGTACCGGCTGCGTGGTGATGAGCAGGCCCAGCATGGCGTCCGCGCCCGGCAGCTCCGGCGGACGGCCCGCGAGCGTCGTTCCGAAGAGCACGTCTCGCGTGTCCGCGTGGCGCGCCAGGACCAGCGCCCAGGCCGCCTGCGTCAGCGTGTTGAGCGTGAGCTGATGCCGCCGCGCGAAGGACTCCAGCGCGGTGGTCATTGGCGCCGGCAGCGTCACCCTCACGTCGGGCCGCTTCTCGGACGTGCTGGGCCGCACCAGGGACGCAGGCCGCACCGAGGGCAGGGGCGTGGGCGCCGACAGGCCCGTGAGCTGGTCTCGCCAGAAGCGCTCGTCTTCCACCAGATCCCGGCGGTCCAACCACGCGATGTAGTCGCGGAACGGAGGCCGGCCCATGGGCGGCGGCGGAGTCCCGGCGTGCACGGCGTCGTAGAGGGCGAAGACCTCCTGGAAGAACAGGCCCATGCTCCAGCCGTCCATCAGCAGGTGGTGGTGGCTCCAGAGGAAGCGCCAGCGCGACTCGCCCAGGCGCACCACCGTCATCCGCGACAGCGGCGCCCGAGACACGTCGAAGCCGCGCGCACGGTCCTCCGCCGTGAGCTTCGCCAACGCGGCCGGCTGCTCCGCCTCTGGCAGGTGGCGCCAGTCGTGGATGATGAACGGCAGCGTGGCGTGCGAGTGCACCACCTGGAGCGGCGACTCCAGGCCCTCCCACACGAACGCGGTGCGCAGGATGGGGTTGCGGTCCACCGCCGTCTGCCACGTCCGCTGGAGCAGCGCGATGTCCACGTCCGAGTGGCTCGACCACCCGGCCTGCTCGAAGTAGTAGGCAGCCTCCGGATCATTCAGGGCGTGGAAGAGCATGCCCTCCTGGAGCGGGGACAGCGGGAACACGTCCTCCACCGTGGGGCCCTGCGCCGCCAACACCGCGTCCAGCGCGGCCTGGGACAGGCGGGCCAGCGGGAAGTCGCCGGGAGTGCGCCGCCGCGCATCCTCGGAATGGCGCTGGGCGATGAGCTCGCGCAGCACTCCGAGGAAGCGCTCCGCCAGCGTGCGCACCGTCGCCTCGTGGTGCTGCTGGTGGCTGTAGCCGAACGTCATTCGCAGCCGGCCCTGGAGCACCGAACCGTCCACGGCCAGCGCGTGCGGCTGCAAGGCCCGGGGCTCCACGATGGGACCCACCGGCTCGTCGCTCAGGGTGAAGAGCGTGCTGGCGGCGGCCGTGCCGTCCAGCTGGCCCAGGTAGTTGAACGACACCTGCGCCTTGGGCAGCGCGGCCAACCGGGCCCGCGTCTCCGGAGGCCCCAGGTGGCGCAGCAGGTTGAAGCCGATGCCCCGGCCGGGCCACGCCTTCAGCGAGTCCCTCACGGCGCGCAGCCCTTCACCCAGCGAGCCATCCTTGGGCAGCCGCAGCAGCGCAGGCGCCACGGACGTGAACCAGCCCACGGTGCGCGACACGTCCACGTCCGCGAACAGTTCTTCGCGGCCGTGACCCTCCAACTCGATGAGGACGTCCGGCTTCCCCGTCCATTCGCCCAACGTCCGCCCGAGCGCGGTCAGGAGCACGTCGTCGATGCGCGCACGCCAGCCGGTGGGCGTCTCCTGGAGCAGCTGTCGCGTCTCTTCCGCATCCAGCTCCACCGCGACGCTGCTCCGTGACGCGTACGTGTACGGACCCGGGCCATCCACGGGCAGCGGGGCCACGTCGCCGCGCATCGCCTCCCGCCAGAAGGATTCCTGCTCGCCCAGCACTTCCGACAGGGCGTGCTTCTCCAGCCGCTGCGCCCAGGACAGGAACGACGTCGTCTTCGCGGGCAGCGCCGGAGCGCGGGCGGACTGGAGCTGGAGGTACGCCGTCTCCAGGTCCTCCACCAGGATGCGCCACGACACCGCGTCCACCACCAGGTGGTGGATGATCAGCAACAGGCGCTGCGGCTCTCCGGCACCGAAGTGGAACAGCGCCACGCGCACCAGCGGCGCTGTCGCCAGAGCGAAGTCCGCCTGGAGGCGCGCTGCCTCCCGCTCCATCCCGGCGCCCCGGGCCTCTGGAGGCAGCATCGACAGGTCCACCTGGAGGAGCACGGGCGGAGCGGACTCAGGGGCCACGCTCTCCTGGCGCCACGTGCCGTCTTCGGCGTGGACGTAGCGCAGGCGCAGGGCGTCGTGGTGGGCGACGAGCGCCTGGACCGCCCGCTGCAACAGGTCGTGCTTGAGCGGCTGACGGGTCTTGAGCAGCAGGGCGTGGTTGAAGTGGTGCGGGTACGTCGGCTCACGCTCGAACAGGTCCACCTGGATGGGCGTGAGGGGCACGTCGCCCACCACCGGGCCCTGCTCCGCGAGGGTGGCATCGCCGTCGCGGGCCACGGCCGCCAGCGCGCCCAGGGTGGGGTGCTGGAACAGGTCCTTCACCTGCAACCGCACGCCGGCCTGCCGCGCCTTCGCCACCACCTGCAGGCTGATGATGGAGTCGCCGCCCAGCTCGAAGAAGTTGTCGTCCAGGCCCACGCGCTCCACGCGCAGGACCTGCGCCATCACCTGGGCCAGCGCCTGCTCCCTCGGGGTGCGCGGCGCCACGTATTCGCGGCGCGAGGCGCGCTGTCCCTCCGGCGCGGGCAGGGCCTTGCGGTCCACCTTGCCCTGGGCCGTCAGCGGGAGCGACTCCAGCAGGACGAACGCCGACGGCAGCATGTAGTCCGGTACCCGCTGGCGCATGAAGTCGCGCAGCGCCTCCGGCTCGGGGGCGGACGGGGCGACGACATACGCCACCAGGCGCTTGTCGCCGGGCACGTCCTCGCGCACCACGGCCACGGTCTCGCGCACGTTCGGGTGAGCGCCCAGCGCGGACTCGACCTCCGACAGTTCGATGCGGAAGCCGCGCACCTTCACCTGGTGGTCCGTGCGGCCCAGGAAGTCCAGCGTCCCATCCGCGCGCCACCGGGTCAGGTCGCCCGTGCGGTAGAGGCGCTCACCGGGCCGCGAGGAGAAGGGATGCGGAATGAAGCGCTCCGCGGTGAGGTCCGGCCGGGAGATGTAGCCGCGCGCCAGGCCCTCGCCGCCGATGTGCAGTTCGCCGGGGATGCCCGGGGGCACCGGCTGTCCGCGCGCGTCCAGCACGTACAGGTCCGTCCTCGCGATGGGCCGGCCCAGCGGCACGGGGGCGTCCACGCGCGCCGCTTCCGTCATCACGTGCGTGGCGGCGATGAGCGTCGCCTCCGTCGGGCCGTAACCCGCGGTCACGACGAGGCCCGGATGCGCCTCCAGCACCTTGCGCACGTGCGGCGGGGAGACGACGTCGCCGCCCACCAGCAGCTGGCGCACGCCCGTCAGGGCCTCCGGCTTCAGGTCCGCGACCTGCGTGAAGAGGCCCGCGGTGAGCATCATCGTGGTGACGCCATGGCGCTGGATGACCTGGGCCAGCACGTCCAGGTCCGACGGCGACGTGGGCGGGAACATCACCAGCCGTCCGCCGTGCAGCAGCGGTCCCCAGATCTCCAGCGTCACCGGGTCGAAGGAGATGGGCGCCAGCTGGAGGAACGTCTCGTTCGCGCTCATGCGCGCGAACGCCGGGTGGTGCAGCAGGCGCATCACCGCGCGGTGATCCACCGCGACGCCCTTGGGGCGCCCGGTGCTGCCGGAGGTGAAGTCCACGTAGGCCAGATGGCGCGAGTCCGCTCCCGCCACCACCGGTGCCGTGGGCAGATCCCGGGCGGCGAGCTCCTCCACGAAGACGGACGGCAGCTCCAGCGGCAGGGGCACCGCCGCGCGCAGGGCTCGCGTGGTGAGCAGCACCTTCGCGGGCGCGTCCTCCAGCATCGCGGCCAGCCGAGGCGCCGGGTAGCTGGGATCCAACGGCAGGTACGCGCCCCCCGCCTTCACGGCGGCGAGCAGCGCGACGACGAGCTCCAGCGAGCGCTCCAGGCACACCGCCACCAGCACGTCCGGGCCCACGCCGTGCTCACGCAACACGTGCGCCCACTGGTTCGCCCGCGCTTCGAGCTGCGCGTACGTCAGGCGCTCGCCGCCGGACTCCACCGCGACCGCGTCCGGCCTCGCCGCGGCCTGCCGGGCGAAGAGGTCCGGGATGCGCGCGTCCTGGGGGAAGTCCTGGAAGGTGTCGTTCCACTCCACCAGCACCCGCTGGCGCTCCGCCGCGTCCATGAGCGGCAGCAGGGCAACGGGCGTCTGGGGATGGGCCACCACCTCGCGCGCCAGACCCACCATGTGCCGGGCCAGGCGCTCCATGGTGGCCGCGTCGAAGAGGGCGGTGGCGTACTCCATGCCGCAGTTGAAGCCGTCCTTGACCTCCACGACCTCCATGCCCAGGTCGAACTTCGCCGTGCCGGTCGGCACTTCCACCGGGGTCAGCTCCAGCGACGACAGCCGGCCCTGGACCTCCGGCATGTTCACCACGTTGATGCTCACCTGGAACAGCGGCGTGCGGCTCAGGTCGCGCGGCAGATCCAGCGAATCCAGCACGCGCTCGAAGGGAGCGTCCTGGTGCGCGTAGGCGTCCAGGGCCTGGGTGCGCACGCGGCCCAGCAGCTCCACGAAGGACGGCTGGCCAGACAGCCTCGAGCGGAAGGGCAGGGTGTTGATGAAGCACCCCATCAGCCATTCGAGCTCCGGACGCGTGCGGCCCGCGATGGGCGTGCCCACCACGAAGTCGTCCTGTCCCGAGTAGCGCGACAGCGCCGTCTGGAAGAGGGCCATCAACACCATGAACGACGTAGCGCCGTGCTTGCGGCCCAGCGCCAGCAGCGGCGCGGCCACCGCCGTCGGCAGGAGGAAGGTGTGCCGCGCGCCCGCGGAGGACATGACCGCCGGGCGAGGCCGGTCCGTGGGCAGGTCCAGCGGAGGCGCGCCGGTCAGGTGGTCCTTCCACCAGGCCACCTGCTTCTCCATCACACCGCCTTCCAGCCACGCGCGCTGCCACACGGCGTAGTCCGCGTACTGCACCGGCAGCTCCGGGAGCGGAGAGGGCTGGCCCGCGCGGAAGGCCGTGTAGTTCACCGTCAACTCCTGCGCGATGACCAGGGTGCACCACGCGTCGGACACCGCATGGTGGAAGGTGACGAGCAGCACGTGCTCCTGGGCCCCCAGGCGGATCAGCGCCGCGCGCAAGACCTCCTGCTCCAGGTCGAACGGCTGGCGCACGGCGTCCTGGCAGAACGCGCGCATCGCCGCCTCGCGCGCCTCCGGCGTGTCGCCGGGCACGTCCCAGTGCTGGAGCGGCAGGCCTCGGGGCGGGTGGATGACCTGCACCGCGTGGTCCCCCTCCAGGGCGTAGGTGGTGCGCAGCACCTCGTGGCGGACCACCATCGCGTCCAGCGCGGCCTGGAGCGCGGCCCTGTCCAGGTCGCCCTTGAGCCGGAAGATGGCCGGGTTGTTGTACGCGCTGCTCGTGGGCTCCATCTGCTGGAGGTACCAGAGGCGCTGCTGAGCGAAGGACAGGGGCAGCGGCTGATCCCGGCTCACGCGCGGAATGGGCGGTGGGCTCATGTTCGCCACCGCCGGTGCGGCGGGCGCCACGGGACGCGGCGCTTCCACGACGGCGGGACGCGCCACGGGCGGAGGCGGGAGCCGCGACGGCGAGGCCACCGGTTCCAACCGGCCATCCCCGCGCAGGCGGGCATGACGGCCGGTGCGGAACAGCTTCGCGGAAGCCTCGCGAGGGTGCGGCACCAGGCGGCGGTGCTCCTCATCACCCGCGCGCCACAGTGCGGACGGGAGCCCCGCGCCCGCGAGGGCCAGCTCACCCACCACGCCCACGGGCACGGGCTGACCGGCCGCGTCCAGCACCCAGGCCTGGAGGTTCGCGGGGATGCGCTCCGCCAACGTGCGCGGCAGCAGCGCGCCTTCCTGGGCGTCACCGGACAGCCACACCTCCACGCCCGCGGCCCGGTGCAGCGCCGAGCCCAGCTCCACCGACGCGCCCTCCAACACCAGCGCACCCACGCGCGACAGCGACTCACGCGCCCCCGGCAGCTCGCTGAGTGAACGCGCCAGGCGGGCTGACGTGTGCAGCAGCACCGCGCCGGACTGGCGCGCCAGCTCCAGCAGTCCCTCCACGCCCGCCTCGGCCTCCACCAGCACCTGCTCCTGGTGGGCGGCGGCCTCCGCGTCCATGCGCTCACGCACGGTCGCGAGCCGGCGCAGGCCCTCCAGCACCACCGGGGTGTCGAGGCCGAAGTCGATGAGCGCCGCCACCTCGTCCACGTCCGCCGCGCGCACGTCGCGCAGCCGTCGCAGCGCGCTGTCCACCGTGCCCAGCAGGCCGGTGTTCTTCGCGTGGTTCTCGAAGGTGCGCTCCAGGACCGCGTTGATGTCGTCCGGCGACAGCTTCTGGACGTCGGTGATGCCCTGCGCCTGGAGCAGCGACGTGCTGATGTCCACGGAGCTGCGGAAGTACGACAGCAGGGGCTGGCGCACCGTGCGCAGCACCTCCTGTTCCTCGTCGCCCAGGTACGTGTGCAGCATGCAGGTGATGTGGCCTCGGCCCGGGTGCCCGTTGCGGCGCCACGCGTCGCGGTACAGCGCCACCTTCTGCTTCAGCTCCTCCAGCGTGTGCGACATCAGGCCCGTGAGCACGCCCGCGCCCAGCTCGCCCGCCATCCGGAACGTCTCCGGGTTGCCCGTGGCGGTGAGCCACACCGGCAGCTCCTTCTGCACCGGCTTCGGGCGCAGACCGACCTCCGCCGTGCTGCCAGCGCCCGCGGGGCGCTTGAAGCGCTCGCCTCTCCATAGGGCACGCAGCGTGGACAGCTTCTCCAGCAGGATGTCGCGCCGCTTCTCGTAGTTGGCCGGAGCGAAGGTGAAGTCCTGCGTGTGCCAGCCCGTGGCCACGGACAGGCCCACGCGGCCCTGGGACAGGTTGTCCACCACGGACCACTGCTCCGCGATGAGCAGCGGATCATGCAGCGGCAACACCACGCTGCCGGAGCGCAGGCGCAGGTTCTTCGTGACGGTGGCCAGGCCCGCCGCCACCACGGCCGGCTGTGGATACAGACCGCCGAACGAGTGGAAGTGCCGCTCCGGTGTCCACACCGCGGAGAAGCCGTTCGCGTCCGCGAACTTGGCGCCCTCCAGCAGCAGCTCGTACTTGGGACCCTGGAGCGTGTCCTCGTCGTTGGCGAAGTAGATGAGGCTCAGGTCCATCGCCTTCGCGCGGGTGCCCCCATCGCCCAGGCCCACCAGCCGAGCGGTGATCCGCTCCGGCGGGAACACCACCCGAAGGCCTCGCGTGAGCGCCCACAGGGCCTCCAGCTCCGGACGGTCGGAGGACGGCTCGCTCGCGGCCAGCCACGCGCCGCCGTCCGGGGGCGACAGGCGCGTGTCCAGGCCGGTGAAGAACTCCGCCAGCTCCCGGTGTCCCAGGGCCCACGCGGGCTGGCCTCGGCCCGTGGGCAGTAGCCACGCCAGGGCGTGCGGCT
Organism: Corallococcus sp. CA041A; assembly: GCF_003612075.1. NCBI lineage: Bacteria > Pseudomonadati > Myxococcota > Myxococcia > Myxococcales > Myxococcaceae > Corallococcus > Corallococcus sp. CA041A. Next base: position 2,118 of record NZ_RAWF01000150.1, on the reverse strand, counting down.
CCGCGTGCGCGGCGGTGGCGGGAGCCTCGGCTGTGACTGTCACGTCCTCCACGTAGACGACGCGCGCCGCGTCCACGCGCACGGACGCCACCAGCGCGCGCGTGGTGACGAGCACCGGCACCGGGGCGCCTTCGAGCGCGTACACGGGCAGCTGGCTCAGGTCGGACGGGCCCAGGGCGACGCACGCGCCGCCCGCGCCCAGCACGGCCCACAGCGCGGCCAGCTTCTCCGGCGACGTGCGCAGGCACACGGCCACCGGTGTTCCAGCCTTCACGCCCAGCGCCTTCAACCTCGCGGCCAGGGCATCCGCGCGAGCGCCCAGCTCCGCCCAGGTCCAGTGCGTCTCCCCCTGCGACAGGGCGGTGGCGCCAGCGTGGCGCGCGCGCCGCTCCGCGAGTGCGGTGGGGACAGGGACCAGCCCCGGTGTGGCGCGAGGCGTGGGCCAGGCGCGGCGCTCGTCATCCGTGGCGAGCGGCAGGTGCGCCACCTGCGTGTCGGGGTTCGCGAGCGCGGCGCCGAGCAGCACCTGGAAGTGCTCCATCAGCCGCGCTGTCGTGGCCGCGTCGAACAGGTCCGACGCGTACTCCAGCGCGCCATGGACGCGGGTGGGGGACTCGAAGAGGACCAGGGTGAGCGCGCTCAGGGTGGAGCCCCACTGCACGGGCGTGCCCGGCACCTCAACCAACGTGGCGCGCAGGCCGTTGAGTTCCAGCGTCTCCGAGGAACTCACGCCCGTGTGGTAGACGAACACGGAGTCCGTCATGCGCCCCCGGCCGATGTCATGGCCCGGGATGAGCGCCTCCACCAGGTACTCGAAGGGCACGTCCGGGCGCGTCTGCGCGTCCGCGACCTCGCCTCGCACCTGGGCCAGCAGCTCGCGGAACGTGAGACCTTCGGTGAAGCGCGTCCGGAACGCCTCGGAGTGCGCCACGTAGCCGATGAGCGGCATCAGCTCTGGCCGCGTGCGGTTGGCGATGGGCGTGCCGACGACGACGTCCGTCTGACCGGAGTAGCGGTGCAGCAGCGTCTGCCACGCGGCGAGCACCGTCATGTAGCCGGTGAAGCCCTCGCGGCGCGTGAAGGCCACCAGCTCGTGGGCGAGCGCGGGCGGGAAATCCAACGTCATGCGCTGGGAGGAGATGAGCGGCTCGTTGGAGCGGGGACGGTCCGTGGGCAGATCCAACCGGCGCGGCATGCCGGCCAACCGCTGCCGCCAGCCCTGGTCCTGTTCGGCCAGACGGCCGCTCGTGATGCCCCGGCGCTGCCATGCACCGAAGTCCGCGTACTGGAGGGGCAGTGGCTTGAGTGGAGACGGCTTGCCCTGGACGAAGGCGTCGTAGAGCTGGCCCAGCTCCTGGACGAGCAGGGCGATGGACATCGTGTCGCTGACGATGTGGTGGATGCTGGAGATCAGCAGGTGCCGCTTCGCGTCCAGTCGAACCAAGGTGGTGCGCAGCACGGGGCCGTGGACCAGGTCGAACGGCTTCGCGGCGTCCTCACGGGCGAGCCGCAGCGCCTCCGGTTCCCGCGTCTCCAGCGGGCCGCGCAGCTCCACGCGGGTGAGGGGCACGCGCATGTGCGGGTGGAAGCGCTGCACGGGGCGGCCGTCCACGGTGTCGTAGGTCGTGCGCAGCGCTTCGTGGCGCTGGACGATCTCCTGGATGCCTCGCTCCATCACGTCCGCGTCCAGGTCGCCTTCGAGCCGGAGGACGAACGGGAGGTTGTACGCGGACAGGCCGGGCAGGTGCTGCTCCAGGCGCCAGACGCGCTCCTGCACGAAGGACAGCTGCAGCTCGCTACCGTCGCGAGGCAGGGGCACCAGCGGAAGCTCCGTGGAGACGGGGGCCTGCGGCGCCTGGAGCAGCAGGGGCTCCAGGCGTCCCGCGATGCCAGCGACGGTGGGCGCTTCGAAGAGGGCGGCCAGCGGCAGGTTCACGCCGAAGGCATCACGGAGCTGATTGAGCAGCTGCGCGGCCGTCAGCGAGTTGCCGCCGAGCTCCAGGAAGTCGTCATGGCGGCCCACGAACTCCAGGCCCAGACGGTCGCGCCACAGCGCGGCCACGCGCTCCTCGATGTCTCCACGAGGCGCGTCCTCACGGCCGGGAGGGGGAGGGGCGG
>NZ_RAWF01000014.1:0-67183 GCF_003612075.1 Corallococcus sp. CA041A | reverse complement strand
GTCTCCACCTCCGCGAAGGGGAAGCCCTCCCCCGCCTGCTTCACCGGCAAGCGCGACACCGGCAGCTCGAAGTCGAACCGCTCGCCGCACGCGCCGCACACCACCGTGTGCCACGACCGCTCCAGGCCGAGCAGCCGCTCCAGTCCCCGCATCAGGAACTGTCGATCCGCGACACACAGCTCACCGGCGAGCACCCCGTCCACCGGAGCACCGCCCACGTGCTCCAGCGCCGCCGCCAGCACCCGCGAGACCTTGCGCGGCAGCGACCCGCGCCCCCGCGCCAGCTCCGCGAGCTCCAGCTCGAGGACTCCGTCCGGTTCGCGGAAGGAGAACTGTCGCCGGAGCGCTCCGGCGCGGAGGAGTCCACCTGGCAGCGGCATCAGGTCTCCGCGGGCTCGGCCACGCTCGTGTCACGCTGCCAGCCCTCGTGCTGGAGCGTGAGCGTCTGGATGCCCACCGTGTTCATCGCCTGCGAGTCCAGGTCCGGCAGCGCCTGGTACTCCGACACCCAGGCCCGGAGGATCTTGTAGGAGATGGCCACCTGCCCCTGCATGTTGAGGACGTTGATCACCAGGTCCTTGCGGAAGTTCTTCAAGGACATCGCCGCGTCACCCTCGACGTTGTTCACCAGGGCGGCCCAGGCCTCGAACACGGGGTCATGCGTCAGCCCCTGCTCCAGGGTGATGGGGTCGTAGCTGGTGCCTCCCGGCAGGATGCGCTCGTGCGACGGGTCTCCCCCCGTGCGCCACTTGATGGCCTCCGTCTTCTTCTTCAGGGCGCCCATCTTCTTGAGCCCGGCCACCGGACGGCCGTCGATGAGCAGTTGGAACTTGAAGGTCCGGTACGGGTCGTGCCGGTGCGTGTTCACCGTGAACATTGGTGCGGCCATGTCTCATCACCTCGGTCGTGGACCTATTGCTGGAGCTTCTGCTGGATGCGGACGATGACGAACTCGGCGGCCTTGAGCGGCGCGAACCCGACGACGACGATGACCTGCCCCCGGTCGATGTCTCCCTGGGTCATGGTGTCGCCCAGACCGCAGCGGACGAAGTACGCGTCGGAGGCCTTCTCGCCCTGGAAGGCACCGGCCCGGAACAGGCCGTCCATGAACGAGCCGATGTTGGTGCGCAGCGCCGCGTGCAACCGGTGGTCATTGGGCTCGAACACCGCCCACTGGATGCCGTTGTAGACGCTCTGCTCGATGAGGATGGCCGTGCGGCGCACGGACACGTAGCGCCACTCCGGGTCCACCTTGGTGGCCAGCGTGCGAGCCCCCCAGAGGACCGAGCCGAAGTTCGGCAGCGCGCGCAGCGCGTTGACGCCCAGCGGGTTGAGCTGGTCCTGCACGCTGTCATCCACACCGAACTCCAGGCCCGCCACGCCCGTCAGCCCCGTCTCCACGCCCGCGGGCGCCTTCCACACGCCCCGGCGCGCGTCGACGCGCGACCACATGCCCGCCGCGAACGCCGAGGGCGCCACCTTCACCGTGGGGCTCTTCGTGCCCGGCGACTCCGCCTTGTAGAAGGGGTTGGCCACCTTCACCCAGGGGTAGTAGGCGACGGCATAGGTGGACGTCGGCAGCTTGAGCTGGTCCACGCGCGAGGCCGACGTCAGCTCGAAGCCAGGCTCCGGGTCGACGATGAGCACCCGGTTGCGCATCTCCTCGCAGTGCGCGAGCGCCGCGGCGACGGCGCCGTTGCCCGCGCCGGTGCTCGGCAGAGAGTTGCCCGGCAGCACCACCGTGGTGATGTCGCGGATCTTCCTCAGCGCGCCACCGAAGACGGCCTGGAAGTCCTCCGGGCGGGGCGCGTTGGCCGCCCCGCCCGCGAGCTTCGCCGTCGAGCTGGCCTCCACCGACGCGGGCGTCAGCATCACGGCGCCGTGTGCCGCGGTGGGGCTGGAGGCCGGGTCCAGCTTCATCGCCTTGGCGAGCGTGGGGCCCGAGCCCGTGTCGTAGACCTCCACGGAGGCGTACGACGACTTCGGCGACGAGAGCACGAACTGGCGCGTGGCCGTTTCGTAGGTGCAGGTGAAGTCCTTGAAGGGCGCGTCCGTGCCGGAGATGCCTCGCACCGCCTGCTGGATGGCGGCGGCCACCTTGTCCGCGTCCGCGGCCGCGTCCGTCCCGCCGAGCGCCAGGGGCGTCTTCAGGACCGTGAAGTTGCGCGTGCCCAGCGCGTCCAGGTTGATGCTGAACGACAGCTCCTCCGGGAGGCCGAAGGTGGTGAAGTAGTTGGCGGGAACCGCCGTCGCGTGGAGCGCCGCGCCCGTCAGCTTGCCGAAGTCGGCCAGGTCCTTCACGGTGCCGTTGGCGAACTCGAGCCGCACCGGCGAGGAGTCGCCGTTGACCACCGAGAGCGCGTAGCTCGGTGAGCGCTCGTTCATGGACAGGTTCGGGAAGGACAGGTCCGCCTTGAAGCGTTGCAGCCCGTCCACCAGCTCCATGTGGCCCACTTCGAGCGTGAAGGCCGGCGCCGCCGTGGAGGCCGAGCGCACCACGCGATGGTGGAGGCCGTTGCCCCAGGCTCCAGGGCTGGTGGCGCTCAACTTGAGCACCGGGTCCGGCGACACATCCGCGTTGTTCAGCGTCGCGGTGGCCGCCACGGCCCCCGTGGGGTCCGCCACGCGGGCGACATACGCGTCCTTGCCGCCGTTCTGGTAGTAGGCCAGCACCGCGAAACCCATCACATCCTGCTCACTGCTGATGGCCCCGAAGGTGCGCTCGTACTCCTCCAGACTGTGCACCAGCACCGGTGTGCCCAGAGGACCCCGCGTCGCCGCGCCCACGAAGGCAGCCAGCGACGTGGCGACTCCTTCGATAGGCTTTGCACCGCTCGGAATCTCCTCCAGGTAGACACCTGGATGCAGATAGGTCGCCATGCCACCTCTCCTTGAAATGAATATCAGACGCCCGACCCATCAGGTCATGACGCAATTCGAGCGGCGCGACTGGCGCCGGGTCCGTGTGTCGACGAGGCTTATAACCGGGGGGTCTGACATGTGACTCTCACCGCCCCCGCCAAACCATCAACTATACGTACCGGCATTTATGCCTTGGCTATTTCGCGGCGATTTTCCCAAGCCCCGTCGAGGTCTGTCTTTCGACCTGGCGCCAGGGTTTGAATCAAGCTGGATTCATCCGGTGATTTCGTGCCACCCGCCGGAACCACGACCGAACACCAGCCCGGGCCCCTCCCCCAGGAAGAAGACGGCGCGGCCGAGCGCGTTGAAGAAATCCATGCCGGTCGCGCCCACGCCCGACGACTCCAGGTCCCCCTGGTTCGCCTCGACCCACCGGAAGGGCGAACCGCCCGACACCAACTCGATGGCCGAGACGGGACATGCGAGTGCCTTGGAGATGGCGATGACGCGTGCTTCGTCGAAAACGCCCGGGTGACGCAGCTCAACGAAGGAAGTCTTCGTGCTCGGTGTCCGTCCCGCGCGCCACCGTCCACCCGGGGCGAGCCGTCCGGCCACGGCGCTCCAGTCCGACGCCTCGACATTCGACAACACCAGGAGGCTCTCGGGTGGCAGGGTCTCCAGCACATAGTCCGTGGCGGGAGGCGACACCTCCCAGTGTCCCTCTTCGAGGACTTCTCCCACGTGCAAGAGGGAGCCCACGGAGTTGCAGAAGTTACCGAAGCGCTCCTCGTACACGCTCTCCAGGGAGGCGCCACCGAGGAGCAGGTGGAGCGAAGGACCGCCCAGCGCGATGAGCGGACTGCTGGCTTCCTCGAGGGCCACCTCCATTGTGCGCCCGGAGAAGAAGCTGGCGAGCCCCTCTCGAGACAGGGAGTCATACAGGTCCATGCCCACCACCACGCCATCCACCACCGAGGACAGCGCCCGGAAGAAGTCGAGGTCCCAGCGCTCGGAGGGCCCGTCCTGGAGGGTCAACGCAGTGCCGCCTCTCGCGGTGGCGCGGATCACCCGCCAGGAGAACCGCCAGGGGCCGCTCGAGGAGGATGGCCCGGCCCCGTGACGCCACTGCCGCGAGTGGATGGTCCTGCCAGTCTTCGCCAGGGCCTCCGCGAGCCGGGCCGCGGCCTCGGCGGTCCCCACGCCCGGCGCAAAAGCTTTGATGAAGAGTCCCGCCATCACTGCTCCTTGAAGACGTGCGTCGTCCTGAAGACGTACGTTCCGTTCACGAACTCGACCCGAAGTACCCCATCGGTACATTGGATTTCGATGAGCTTGATGATCTGATTCTCGAAGACGTCCCCCACCGGCCGGGGGTCCTTCGTGTGCGACTTCAAGGGGCCGCCCCAGCCGGCCTTGACGTCCTTCATCTCCTTGCCATCCGGCTTGATGTAGACCTCCACATGGTTGAATCCAGCATTTCGCGCCTTCACCAGGGCTTTCATGGCCTGGCCTCGCGAGGCGGAGTCCTCGGCGGTCGACGGGAGATACTTGAGCTGCATGGCGCGTGGCGGTGAGCCGATGGTGCCGTCGATGCCCGGAAAGGATTTCCCCCCGGCGTCGCTGTCGAAGAGGACGACTGTCTCCTTCGAGCGCGCCTGGATTTCGGAGGCTTGCTGGATCTCGAAATCTTTCATCCTGGCCTCCTCAGTCCCCGAAATAATTCGGACGCCCTTTTCAGTACGTTCATGCGGCAGGTTGGGACGGAGAGGATCTCTCACCAGGTTGGCGACATGCCGGTGGGCCTGCTCCGTCAGGGCCATTGAGTCCGCCACGGAATCGACGAAGCCCCTCACGACGGATTCCTTCAATCCCTTCCCACCACTGGTGTCCAAGGACTTCTCGAGATCGCGGCCGCGGCCCACCTCACGATCCGCCCAGAGGTCGAACGCGGCCACTTCGTCTCCCGAGAACCACTGGCGCGCGGCCTTCTCGCGGTCCCCTATCTGCCTGCGGGCCTTCCCGCCGCCCGTCGTCACGGAGGTCGTGAACGGTGCCGTGCTCCCCGAGGCCGGCGGAACCAGGGTCACGAGATCCGCGGGCGACGAAGACGCCTGTTTCACGGACGCGGAGAGTTCGCTCAGGCGAAGCTCCAGCAACCGGGGCGTCGTGCTGTGTATCGCGGCGTCCTGGACCCAGGCCTCGACCCCCGTCATCCGGCCCTGGTGCTGGAGGAGCGCCGCCTGGTCGATGATCCTCGTGACGATCGACAGATTCCCATCCTTCTCAAGCACGGTCCGGAGGGTCGCCAGCTCCGCCTTCACCGTGGAGAGCGTGGTCGCGGTCGCCGCATGGTACTCCGCGGCCACATAGCCACGCCCGGCCTCCAGGGAGTCGACGAGCCGCTCGTAATGTTCGAGCTGGACCTCCAGCTCCGCGATGTCCCGCTGGACGGACTCCTTCTCACGGGCCAGCGCCGAGTCCTCTTTGTCTCCGACCCTCTGGATGCGTTCGTCGATGCCCGCGTGGAGGGACTCCAGCTCGCTGATGATGCGGTTCAGCTTGCGCACCTCCAGCCGGGACTCGAAGCCGAGCGTGCCGTAGCCGGGGATGCGCGTGAGGGCCTGGACGAGCCGGCTCAGCAACTGACGGATGTGGCCGATGGGCCCCTCGTAGCGGCGCAGGAGCCGCGCCGTCTCCACATGCGTGCGGATCTGGTGAGGCCCCGCTTCGGGTCCCACTTCGATCTGGACCCGGCCCTTGCGGTAGCGAACCCGCGTGGAGCGCCCCTTCAACTCCGGGGGCCCCAGCTCCACCACGGCCACCTTGCCCTGGAGGTCACCCAGCTCGAGCTCCAGCGCCGTGACGCGTTCGCTCTTCGCGGGCTGCCGCGCCGTCGGCCCCGCGGCATCCACGGGCAGCGGCCCTTCGTCGCCGGGCGCACGGGCCTCATGTGCCTCACGTGAGACCGGCTCCAGGACCTCGTCCGGCGTGGAGACCCGAGGCTCCCCCTCCGCCGGTCGCGTGGAGAGACCGTCCTCGGAGTCCGCGGCACGAGGCGAGCCGCCCGCGTCGGACGGGTGGAGCATCTGCACCGCCGAGCCCGCCGTCATCAACCCCGAACGGACCGCGCCGAGGATGGCCTCCGCCCGCCGCGCCGCCAGCTGGCCCGGACTGAGCTGCCCCTGCAACTTCTCCAACTCCGCCAGCTCCATCTCGAGTTGGTACGGAATGATGATGACCGTCGCGCCGAGCTGGGTGACGCCGTAGATGTGGAGGAGTCCCTGCAGCCGCTCCACGCGCTTCGCCCAGCGGGGCGCGTTGCGCAGTGCCGACAGAGCGGGAGCCGCCACCCCCGCCACGCCGCCGACGATGGCCGAGACGTCCATGAGGGTCTGGAAGTCCCACTTGAGCGCGCCCGCCGAGTGCCGCCGGGACAGGCTGTCCACCGCGACGATGGCCCCCGCCACGCCGCCCACCAGTCCGACCGCCAGGCCCGCGGGGCCGGTGAGGAACAGGCCCGCGATCTCCGCCACGGTGGCCAGGTCCGTCAGGCGCTGCATCACCCGGCCGCGCGTGCCCGGGGCGCTGCGCATGCGAGGCTCCAGCCCCAGGGGGCCGCCCGCCGCGTCCTCCAGCGCCTTCGGCAACCGGAGGGCCAGCGTGCCGCGCCCGTAGCCGTTGTTCTCCCGGAAGTCGACGAACGCCTTGCGCACCGCCTCCGCATGGCCCTGCGTCCCCGCCTGACTGCTGCGCCCCTCGAAGACGTAGCGGTCCTTCGGAGAGGGCGCCGTGACGTCCGCCAGCAGGTAGTGACGCGCTCCCTCGCGCGAGCCCTCCGCCTCGCCCAGCATCATGACGAGCTCGTGGGCCTGACCGTTCTCCTCGGAGACCAGCGTCACGGCCGGCCGGAAGTTGGCCCCCGGGATGCGCGCGCCCACCTTGCCGATGAGCTGGAGCCGCTGGCCCAACTGCTCCTTCTGCTGGGCGAGCTGCTGCTGGTACTCCTCCAGCGGGATGCCCTGCAGCTCGAGCTGCGCATCCAGCAATCGCGTCGCCGGTGTACGCGAGTCCCTGGCGACGCTCCCCTTGCGATCCGCGGCGAGCTGGTTCGCCACCGTGATGCGCTCCTCGAGCGCCGTGCGAGCATCGCCGCCCAGCTCCGCCACGCTGGCGGTCTCCACCCGTCGCAGGGCCACGATCTGGGCGTCGAGCCCGTCGCGCTCCTCCCCCGTGGCCTGGTCGCGCAGCGCCTCCAGTCGCCGGAGCTTCGTGAGGTTCTGGTCGTTCACCTGCGTCGCGCGCCGGTTCACGTCCATCACCTTGACGACGACCGCGGCCACGCTGGAGGCACGACGGACGGGCGAGTCGTCGTCGAACTGGGGCGAAGCGACGCAGCGGACGAGGAACTCGCCCTCGTGGTCCCACCCCACGCCCTGCTCGCTCCGAGGCGTGGTGATCAGGTCGATGTAGCTGCTGATGCTCGCCTTCCCGAAGCGCACCACGTTGCTCAGCCCCACCACCCCCAACCACGCGGAGCGCGCGGGCCAGGTGGCCACCACGGACAGCGCCGAACCGGACGTGGCGTCATCCACGTCCGCCGCCGTGTCCTCCGCGATGTCGTCCATCTTCCGCCCGAAGTCGCGAGCGATGGAGTCCGTGCGCGACAGCTGGTTGTCGGAGCTCAGGGCCGCGTTCCGCATGTCGCCCCGGCTCTCGGGCTGCATGTCCGTGACGTCGAAGATGTCCCAGAAGTATGTGATGGGCTGCATCCGCGCGCCCACCTGGTCCAGGGTCGTCGAGCCCGCGGACGCGTAATCCAGCGTCATCTCGAAGCGGCTGCTCGAGCCGGTGACGGTGATCTCCTGGCCGTAATTCACGATCTTCGAGGGGTACGGCAGCGTGTTGGCGACATTCCGGGCGCCCGCCAGCCGAGGCACGTCCGCGGGCAATGCGCCCCCCACGAACTGGCCGTCCTTGCCCGTGAATCCCGTCTGCTTCGCCCCCTTCGCGACCTGCGTGCTGTTGGCCGCGTCGCGGGACTCGCGCAGCTCCTCGGTGGCCTCTTCCACGCGCGACTGGAGCGCCTCCTCCGTCTCGCCGTCCGACACGGGCAGGGCCTTGCAGACCCCGTCCGCCCAGACGTTAACGAAGGGGCCACGCTCGTCGGACCACACCACCAACCGATCCGGAACGCCCCTCCCCTCTCCGCCAGGAGAGGAAGTCTCCTCGTCCCCCTCCTTCGTGGCGACGCTCCGGGCGATGCGCTCGCGCACCTTCGAGACGAGCCGCTCGGCGGTCGCGACATCACCCGAGCCGGAGTCGTCCACGGGCTTCGTCTCGGGAATGCCCACCAGCGCCACCAACGACCCCACCGAGGCGACCTCCGCCTGGAAGCGCGTCGCCTCCGCCGGTTGGAGCCAGTTGGTCAGGAAGGCCGTCTCGTCCTTCTCGAAGGACCAGGGCGCCCACCAACGCTCGTTCTTCTGCTCGACCAGGCGCACCAGCGCCGACTCCATGGCCAGGTAGTACCCCGTCGCCCAGATGACCGCGTCCGGTCGCATGGCGAACGTGCCCTTGCGCTTCCCGTTCGCATCGAGCCAGAGGATGTCCTGCCCGGAGACGATGAGGTGCGTCAGGTCCGCCACCAGATGGCGCTGCGTCGGGTCCAGCGCATTGGAGACGGCTTCCCGCCCCTCCGCCACCATCTGCCTGTTGGTGCGCGCAGTGGGACGCACGGGCACGACGTCCGCTTCCGGCCCGGCGTCCAGGTTCATGCTCACGTCGCGCATCACCGCGCCGGCGCTGGGCGTGAGCCGGGGAACCGGCATGCCGCGCACCGCGAGCGAGGCGGCCCGCTCCGCCTCCACCTCGGCCGGGTGCGAGGGCGTGGACACGGACTCCGGAAAGGCCGCCAGCCCGCTCACGCCGGCCGAGCGCTGCTGCACCACATGCGCCAGCTCATGCGCGATGAGGCGCTCTCCCGCAGGAACACCGGGGAGGTAGTTCCCCGCGCCGAAGACGATGTCCGTCCCCACCGCGAAGGCCCGTGCACCGAGCGCCCGCGCCGCGGCCCCCGCCTCGGGTGAGGTGTGCACGCGCACGTCGCCAAAGCCCGTGCCGAAGGCGGACTCCATCGAGTGGCGCGTGGCGGGCGCCAGGGTCTGCCCGGTGGCGAGGATGTCCCGCACCTTCGCCCGCTCGGACTCCAGGTCCTGCCGCGAATCGAAGCGAGGGCCCACGGACGATGTGGACGGGGCATGCACCGCTTCCCGAGTGGTTTGCGCCTTCACGCCTGACATGAAGCAACATCCCCCTGACATTCGCGTGCTTCACTCGAGTCAATGCTTCCGCGGTGCTGCCCCCTGGCGGAAACCCAACCACAGTACCGCACCGGTTCGTCGAGACTCCAGGTTGGCCGCAATCAGACTACCTGCTGCGATTGCATCGGTAGTCATACGCAGGGGCGACGCCATTCTGGCAATAACCGACACGTCAAAACGAATGGCTGACACGTCAGCCCCTCTCAAAACCTGCCTCTGGCGCAGGCACCGGGAGTCAATCCCTCACCCGGGAATCCAGTGGGTCCCATGAGGCGGGCGGCGCGCCGTGGGGAGCGCCCGCCTCATGGGACCCACGCTCCTTGCCGCAGGCGAGGGCGCGCGTCGACGGCAACCACCCCACCGCGCCGCGTTCCCACGTAGACGTCGTCGTCGACAACCCTTGGCGAGGAGGTCGCCTCGGAGCCGCACGAGACGCTCCAGCGGATGGCCGTCCAGCGGGATCGCTTGACCACGAGCGGCCCCGTTCCCTCGAAGTGTCCGGTCCGCGCGGCAGTGGCGCCAAAGAATACGGAGCGAGATGAACCCAACATGGGCAGCTCCCTCTCAGTAGCGTGCATGCACTGACGCGTTCGCTGACGCACGCGTAGTACTGGACCCGATTTTTCCGACGGGAGAATACAGCATGCGCAGGTTTTCCCGGATTCCTTCTCCTTGCAATATGATGGGTGGCGGCCAAGATGACCGACGACACCCTCAGCGCCGAGCACGCGCCCTCTGCTGAAGGCGGAACTGGAGCGGCGGCGCTCGTCCTTGCCTATACGCGGAACGCGTTCATCGGGGATGAGCGGCATGGGCTTGCAAACGGCTCGACGCTCCTGGGGCGTGGCGCACCACTCTTCTCCCGGGTCGCCCTGGACGACGCCCGGCTCTCCCGTGGCCATGCGCGCATCGAACGCGTCGAGGGGAGCTGGTTCGTCGAAGACCTGGGAAGCCACAATGGAACCCGTCTCAATGGACGACAGCTCACGGGACGCGCCCCCCTCGCGTGGGGGGATGTCCTTCGAATGGGGGACACGCTGTTTGTCTTCGCCGAGGCCTCCGAGGCCCCGAATGACGAACAGCGTATCGACGGACTGGTGGGCAGGAGCGCGGCGCTGACGCGCCTCCACCGCGACCTGGAGCGGGCGGCGCGGTATGAGCAGTCGGTGCTCATCCTGGGCGAAACCGGGACGGGCAAGGAGGTCGTGGCGCGCGCGCTCCATGTGCTGAGCGGCCGCGCGGGGCCCTTCATCGCGCTCAACTGCGGTGGCGTCGCGGAGAGCGTGCTGGACAGCGAGCTGTTCGGGCATGTGCGCGGCGCGTTCACTGGCGCGGCGGCTTCCCGGGACGGGCTTCTGCGCGAGGCGCATGGAGGCACGCTGTTCCTGGACGAGCTGGGGGAGATGCCGCCCATGCTCCAGGTCAAGCTGCTCCGCGTGCTGGAGACGCGGCAGGTCCGCGCCCTGGGAGGAACGCAGGAGCTCCCCATCGACGTGCGGGTGCTCGCGGCCACCCACCGGGACCTCGTCTCCCAGGTGAACGAGGCCGCCTTCCGCGCGGACCTCTACGCGAGGCTCGTCCAGTGGCGCCTCGTGATGCCCCCCTTGCGCGAGCGCCGCGAGGACATCGCGCCGCTCGCGCGCCACCTCCTCGGCCGCATGAAGGCCGAAGCCCGGCCCATCGACGTGGGCCTCGCCGAGGCACTGCTCCTGCATGACTGGCCGCTCAACGTGCGGGGCCTGCTCAACGTGCTCTCCATCGCGGTCATCGCTTCGGACGGAGGACCGCTGAAACTGGGGATGCAGGTGGAGCACGAGCTGAAGGCGGAGCGACGGATGCTGACGGCCAGGACTCCCGCGCCGACGTCAGCGGAGGAGGGGTCCTCCCAGCCTCCTGCTCCGCGTCCGGCGCGCGCAATCGAAGCCACCCCCCAGGAGTTGGAGACCCACCTGCGCGCGCACCAGGGAAAGGTCGCGGAGGTCGCCCGGCACCTCGGGTGCTCGCGGCAGCAGGTGTATCGGTGGATCGAGGACTTCGGGCTCGAGCTGGACCACTACCGCGTCCCCCCGCCGCGTCCCGGTTGAGACTTCCCAGAGGGTCCCATGCGTTCTCTGCTTCCCCTGTCGATGATGGCCTTGATGGCGGCGCTGAGCGGCCAGGACTGTGCCGTGCCCATCGCCTCCGGGCCGCGGGCCCAGGCCTCCCGCCCGGCCACGCCCCTCCAACCGGATCACGTCAACCCCCAGGCGCCCAGCCCTACCGGCTGGACTGGAGTCGATGGCGGCAGCGTCTTCTTCCGGAGACGGTTCGACGGTGTCGTCGGCATCTGGACGGGCAGCGATGAGCGGCCCTATCGAATCACCGAGGTCCCGCCCGTGGACCCGTGCCTGCCCGCGGTCCTTCAAGACGCGGGCGCCAGGCTCAAGTTTTATACCGTGACCGATGTCGCCCTGAACCGCAACGTCTGCGCCGGCAAGGGCTATCGCACGCAGAACCCCAATGAATGCTCACCGGACGCGGGCGACTTCTATCAAGGGAAGGCCGTGATCATCCCCGGCTGCTGGATGCCGGATGGAGGCTTCAACGACGGAGGCGGCGACGCGCCCTGTTTCACGGCGAGCTGCACGACGGGCGCGGTCGGCGTCTGCGCGCACTGGGGCTACCTCCCGGATCAGGAGTGGGAGGGAGGCCCCCCGCTCGCGCGGCTGTTCCAGGCGTGTGTGCGGGCCGCGCGCGCCGACTACAACGGTGACGGCGAGCCCTTCACGTGCCAGGGCACCTACGTCGACTTCGTCGACGGCCATGGCATCCAGACCCAGGACACCTTCGACGGCGGAGGGCTCCCGCCGCTGCTCTTCGAGGCCGCCTGGAACGAGCAAGGCGCCCTGCCCTTCGGGGTGATGCCAGGCGGGGGAAGTTGTCTGCGGCCGCGTTACGCCCCCGCCCCCCTCTCGAGCATCCACGGGGCGCCAGGAGCGCACCTGAAGGCGAGCTACGACTGCCAGCAGCCCGGCAAGGCGGGGACCCCCTTGAGGGAGTACTTCGATGGGGGCGTGCCCTTCCTGTTGCTGACCCAGACCTGGAAGAACGAGTACTGCGTCACGGACGATGGGTCGGGGGGCGGGCTCCGCACCCGTTGTCCCGCGTGCGGCGGGGATCCCCTCGGGCCGAAAACCTGTGAGGGTGGGAACTGCGCGTTTCCTCCAATGCCTTGAGCGCCTCCGGCCCGGAGGGCTGGGAGCCTCCCCCAGCGTTCGACGAGTACCGCCTCATCCGCCTGCTGGGCCAGGGGGGAATGGGCCGCGTCTACCTGGCTGAAGACACGGCACTCCAGCGGAGGGTCGCCATCAAGTTCATTGGCGCGGAGCGGTCCGGCCCGGGCCAGCGCGACCGGCTCTTCGCCGAGGCCCGGGCGCTCGCCCGCCTCCGCCATCCGAACGTGGTGACGGTGTACCGGGTCTCGGAAGTGGGCTCCCACCCCTATCTGGTGCAGGAGTTCCTCCCCGGTGACTCCCTGGGGAGCCTGTCCACGCCGCTCCCCCCGGAGCGGGTCCTGGCCATCGCGCTGGGACTGGGACGGGGACTGGCCGCCGCCCACCGCGCGCAGGTGCTCCACCGCGACGTCAAACCAGACAACGTCATGGTGCTCCCAGATGGCGAGGTGAAGCTCGTCGACTTCGGGCTCGCCCTCTCCTGGACGGCGGCTCCGGGGGACGCCGCGCCCGCGGCCCGGCTCACCGTCCCAATCGCAGGCACGCGCGGGTACATGGCGCCGGAGGTCTTGCGTGGCGAACCGCCCGGCCCGCGGGGAGACGTCTATGGCCTGGGCATGGTGCTTCATGAGCTGCTGGCGGGCCAACGCCCCTTCGACGAGCTCACCGCGAGCGGATCGGTGGACGAACCCAGGGCCCCCGAAGCGCGCGCACCCAACCCGGAGCCGGAGCCCTCCGGAAGCGGGCTCGGCGTCCGCCTGCGCGCCATCATCCTCCGGTGTCTGGAATACGATCCGGCACGGCGCTTCGCCTCCGCCGACACACTGTGCACAGAGCTCGAACGCCTGAAGGAGGACGGCGCCCCGGTGCCGGTCCCCCCTGGCAATCCCTATCGCGGGCTCCAGGCCTTCGAGGCGGAGCACCGGGGGTTCTTCTTTGGACGCGGAGCGGAGATCCGCGCCATCCATGAGCGGCTTCGCGCCCAGGCGCTGGTGCTCGTCGCGGGGGACTCGGGCGTGGGCAAGTCCTCGTTGTGCCGGGCGGGAGTGGCGCCGCTCGTCACGCAAGCGGGGCTCGAGGACGGCTGTGCCTACACCGTGCTGTCGCTCATGCCCGGGCGCCGGCCCCTCACGGCGTTGGTCGCCGCGGTGGCGAGCCGGCTCGGCCTGTCCGAGGAGACGCTGGCCGCCCAGGTGCGGCGTGAGCCCGCGGCGATGGCACGGACCCTGCGCGCCGCCGGGCCCATGCGGGGCACCCTGCTGTTCATTGATCAGCTCGAGGAGCTGTTCACCCAGAGCGAGCCGGACGAGGCGTCCGCCTTCACGCAGGTGCTCGGGCACCTGGCCATCCTGGCCCGGGGGGTGCGCACGCTGGCCACGGTGCGAGGGGACTACTTCACGCGTCTGGCGGCGCTGCCGGGGCTGGAGGATGAAGTGGCGCGCGCCCTCTTCCTCGTCAAGCCGCTGGGCCCGGAAGGGACGCGCGAGGCCGTGGTCGGTCCGGCGCGCGTGACGGGCGTCGCGTTCGAGACGGAGGCCCTGGTGGACACGCTCGTGGCGTCCTCCGCCCACGCCCCGGGAGGACTGCCCATCCTCCAGTTCACGCTCGCCGAACTGTGGGATGCCCGCGACCGGGTGACACAGCACATCCGGGAGGCGTCGCTGGAGGCGCTCGGGGGCGTGGCCGGGGCCCTGGGACGTCACGCGGACGGAGCGCTGGCGGCGCTGGCCCCCGATGCGCGCCTGGCGGCTCGCGGCCTGCTCTTGCGACTCATCAGCCCGGAAGGCGCCCGGGTCCGGCGGACCACCGGGGAGCTCGGTGCGGAGACCTCCGCGAATCGCATCGCGCTGGAGGCCCTGGTCCGGGCGCGGCTCGTCGTGGTCCGGCAGGACGGCGAGTCGCACGTCCACGAGGTGGCGCACGAAGCCCTGCTCGCGGGCTGGTCCACCCTGCGCGGATGGCTTGAAGCGGCCCACCAGGAGCGGCAGGTGCTCGAACGGGTGAGGCTCGCCGCGGCCGGCTGGGAGCGCGCGGACCGCCCCGCCTCGGCGCTGTGGAGCCGGCGTGAGCTCGACGCGGCGGTGACCGCGGCCGGCAACCTCGCGCTGACGCGGCGGGAAGCTGCATTCCTCAAGGCCTCGCGGCGGGCGCTCCGGCGCACCTTCGCGCGGCGCCTGGGTCTGGCGCTGGCCCTGCCCCTCACCGCGATGGTGGCGGGGGGGACGGCCTGGCTGAAGGGCCGCCACGCACTGGAGCGCACGGTGCAGGAGCACCTGGATGAAGCCCGGGCGTCCATCACCGAAGCCCGGGCCCACCACTCCGCGGCGAAGGCCTCGCGCGCGGACGCCTTCCAGACATGGGACGCGCGAGGGGAGCGCGCCCTCACCGGTGCTCCGGCCGTGGCAGAGGGAGGGCCGCCGGAGGAGACCTGGGCCGAGGCACGAAAGAGCGATGGCCGCGCGGACGAGGCCTACCAGCGCGCCACGCAGGCGCTCGACACCGCCCTGCTGCTGGACGGCTCGCGGCGGGAGGCCCGCGGACTGCTCGCGGAGGTCCTGATCCGGCGCATGGAGCTGGCGGAGTGGTTCTTCCGTCCCGGACAGCGGCGCGAAGCCCTGCGCAGGCTGGCGAGCCTCGATGACGACGGCACCGGCCAACGCCAGCTCCTCGCACCGCCGGTCCTGGACCTCGCCACGGAGCCACCGGGCGCGGAGGTGCTGCTCCAGCACGACACGGGCGTGCCCGGAGCGCCCAGGCTGTCCGAAGGCATCTCCCTGGGCCCGACGCCCATCGCGTCGCACGCCCTCGCGACGGGCCCGGGGTCCTATGTCCTCACCTTCCAGGCGCCGGGCCTGACGCGCGCCGTCCTGCCAGTGGTGCTCGCATCGGGAGAGGACCTGCGGGCGCGCATCCCCCTGCCGCGGGCGGCCGACGTCCCGGAGGGCTTCGTCTACGTCCCGCCGGGCCGGTTCCTCTTCGGAAGCAGCGACGACGAGGCCCTGCGGCGCGAGTTCCTCCAGGCGCCCCCGCTCCGGCAGGTGACGACCGGGGGTTACCTCATCGCCCGCCATGAGGTGACGTTCGCCGAGTGGCTCGCGTTCCTTGAGGCGCTGCCACCGGACGAGCGGAGGCGACGGACGCCTGGAGTGCGTTCCACGGCCGGCGCGCTGGCGCTCACCCGGGAGAAGGCGGGCTGGCGGCTCATGCTGCAGCCCACGCAGCACCCCCTCTCCGCGAGCAGCGGCGAGCCCATCCGTTACCCGGGCCGCGCCCACAGGGCCGTGCAGGACTGGTTGCGCTTTCCCATCTCGGCCATCTCGCTGGAGGACGCACGGGCGTACCTCGCATGGCTGGACCGCTCCGGGCGCGTTCCGGGAGCCCGGCTGTGTTCCGAATACGAGTGGGAGCGCGCGGCGCGTGGCGCGGACGCCCGCCTGTTCCCCATGGGCGACCTGCTCGCGCCGGACGACGCGAACTTCGATGAGACCTATGGCCGGCAACCGCTGGGCTTCGGTCCAGACGAGGTGGGGGCCCACCCTGCTTCCGCCAGCCCCTTCGGGGTGATGGACCTGGCCGGCAACGTCATCGAATGGGTGCGGTCGGTCCGCGAGCCCGGAGAGGCGGTGGCCCGCGGCGGGTCCTGGTACTACGACCGGATCTCCAACCGCTCCAATTCGCGCATGCCCAACGAGCCCTCGTCGAGGGACATCCGCATCGGCCTCCGCGTCTGCGCGCCCGCCCCGGTTCCGCGACACGCCCCCTGACGAGGCTGAAGCCGCCCGCGTCCGGACATGTCCGGACATGTCCAGGACAGGCGCGCGCACGCGACAGCGCCACCACCGCCACGGCTGTCACTGCCGTCACCGCGTCAGCGTGGGCTGGCACGACGCGTGCTCAAGGGGACGCCCGAGCCCACGCTCAACCCCCTTGAACATCCTGTTCAGACACACCCACCAACAGCAGTCCCCCCACCGGAGAGAAACCCATGATGTTTGCCATGGACGTGTCGCCCGAGATGACGCTCCCGCAAGATGAGAGCGCTTACGTTGCCAAGGTGGATACACAGGCGCGTGGAAGAGACAATCCCTATGGCTTCGAGGCGGGGGCTGTGAATTCGGCCGCCGACGGCACGACCTACTCCCTCACCATGGTGAATCAATCCGCCGAGCCGTGGATTTTCTATGTGTATCAGACGTTTCCGGAGCAGACGAACGACATCTTCTCGCTGGCGTGGCTCGCCAGCCCGTACATGATCGTGCCGAAAGCACAGATCACCTTCAAGTGGACGATCAACTACACCTTCCTCTGGGGACAGACGGGTGTCCTGCAGCCCGGCGTGCCGTTCGTGGCAGGGATGTCAATCGATGCGGATCCCTCAGTCGGGGACACGACCGAGTTTTCGGTGACGCCTGGCCCGAACCTGACTCCGGCGAAGGCCGGCGGCGGCCTCGGGACCTTGACCATCTACGATCAGTCTGACGTCCCCAACTCCCAGTTCTCGGTGGGCATCGGAATGGGGGATGCCGGGACGTTCGCGACCCAGGCCGGCACCAACCTCAAGCATGTCTTTACGCCCACGCCCTCGTATTGGGTTGCGGCCGGGGTTGACCAGAAAGTGGGGACGGTGCTGGACATCCAGACCGTCACCCAGACGGCTCCGGTCGTCTACCCGGACAATGTCTACTCACTCACTGCGACACTGCAAGACGACAACACGTGGAGCGTCAAGCCCTGAACCCGCGCCCATGACTCTCGAACGACCTCGGGAGGTGCGCCTGAGGTCGGTTCGGCGCTCCCCCATTCCTCGTGAATGCATGGGGCAGCCCCATGAGGGCGGCAAGGTCCGCTTCGCCTCCTTCAACAGGGTGGAGCCGGAGGCGCTGGTGGCGCGCTATCCCGTGGGGGCCACCCTCCCCGTGTATCCCCGTCCCGGTCAGCCCTCGGAGGCCGTGTTGGAGACGGGCCTGGGGAACCCGTCGCCAGCTTCCCCAGCGAGGAGAAGGCAGAAGCGCTGGCACACTGGCTGCGAATGCACCTGGAGGTTGGCGAGGCAGCTCCGGCAGGACGGCGTCCCGCGCGCGCTCGCGCCACGTCAGCAACTCCGGGTCCGCCACCGAAGACTGGCTGATGCCCTCCATCGCAGCATCCGTCCAGGGTGACGTTGATGGAGTAACGAAGGGGGCGCATTCCGTAGCACTCAGTCGCAGGCACGGCGGCACTCGCCCACACACTTCGACTTGTTCCTGGCGCCCTTGCAGTTGCTGTTGCACGCGCGCTTGCACTGGGTGACCGCCGCGGAAACACCGCCCCGGTGCCCTCCCCTTCGTCGCCTTCGGAGAACTTCTCGCCTGCGAGGTCCTCCGCCGGGAGTTCGGGTCGGGCATGGCTCGGCGACCAGGCCCAGCGCCAGCCTCAGGTCCCCGGCGCCGGTGCCGGCGTCTCGCCGCGCGGCAGGACGCCCTGCATCACCAGGCTCAGCACCATCACCAGCGCACAGCCGATGACGTTGAACCAGAGGTAGCCCACGTCGGAGAGGAAGAAGAGGGCAATCACCGTCGCCTGGGAGATGACAGCCGCCGCGAACACGGCATGGCCGCGCACGTGCTTCACGAAGAAGGCCACCAGGAAGAGGCCCAGCACCGTGCCGTAGAAGATGGAGCCCAGGATGTTGATGGCCTGGATGAGGTTGTCCAGCAGCGAAGCGAAGGTCGCGAAGGCCACCGCGACCAGCCCCCAGAACACGGTGAACAGCTTGGACGCCACCAGGACATGCCGGTCCGAGGCGTCGGGCCGGAACACCCGCCGGTAGAAGTCCACCGTCGTGGTGGTCCCCAACGCCACCAGCTCGCTGGAGATGGAGCTCATGGCCGCGGACAGGATGACGGCGATGAGCAACCCGAACAGGCCGCTGGGCAACCAGCGCTTCACGAAGGCGATGAAGATGTAGTCCGAGTCCTTTGTCTCCGCGCCCGGAAGCGCGCGCGCCACCATGGCCTTGGCCTCCTTGCGGACCTCGCTCGCCTGCCGCTGTGCGCCCTGGAGCAGCGCCCGTGACGCCTCGCCGGCCGCCACGTCGCCCGACTCGACGGCCGACAGGTAGCGCTCCACCTCCGCGCGCTTGCCGGACTGGACCTGCTCCCACTTCGCTTCCAGGTCGGCGTACTCGGCCGCCTGCGCCGTGCCCTGCACGCGGGTGCGCAGCGCGTCGTTGAAGAGCAGCGGCGGCGTGCTGAACTGGTAGAAGACGAAGACGAGAATCCCGACGAAGAGGATGAAGAACTGCATCGGGATCTTCAGCACGCCGTTGAAGAGCAGCCCCAGCCGGCTCTCGGAGATGGAGCGGCCCGTCAGGTAGCGGCCCACCTGGGACTGGTCCGTGCCGAAGTACGACAGCGACAGGAACAGACCTCCCGTGATGCCGGACCAGAAGTTGTAGCGGTCCTGCATGTCGAAGTCGAAGCTCACCACGTTCATCCGGCCGAACGCGCCGGCGACATCCACCGCCTTGCCGAACGACACGTGCTCCGGCAGGCGCCAGAGGATGACCGCGGCGGCCACCACCATGCCGCCCATCATCACCACCATCTGCTGCTTCTGCGTCTGGCTCACCGCCCTGGAGCCTCCCGTCACCGTGTAGAGGATGACGAGCGCACCCATGACGATGACCGTGGGCTCCAGCGGCCAACCGAGGATGGTGGAGAGGATGATGGACGGCGCGTAGATGGTGATGCCCGCGGCCAGCCCGCGCTGGATGAGGAAGAGGAAGGCGCCCAAGAGCCGCGTCTTCAGGTCGAATCGCGACTCCAGGTACTCGTACGCGGTGATGACGTTCAGCCGGTAGTAGATGGGCACGAAGACCGCGCTGATGATGACCATCGCGATCGGCAGGCCGAAGTAGAACTGCACGAAGCGCATCCCGTCCTCGTAGGCCTGCCCGGGGACGGAGAGGAAGGTGACGGCGCTTGCCTGCGTGGCCATGACGGCCAGGCCAATGGTGGGCCACCGCAGCTCACGGCCTCCACGCATGTACTCGTCGCTGGTGGCCTGCCCCCGGGACTTCCAGAGGCCCCACACCACGATGAACGCAATCGTCCCGCCCAGGACCAGCCAGTCGAGCCCCGTCACGCGTACGCCTCGGTGAGTCCCCAGAACACGGCGACGAACAGCACGAAGGCGCCCAGCACCAGGATGTAGATGTTGCGCCAGGAGCCCAGCAGCGGCGGCGCGTCATCGAGCTCGGGCCGGCGCACGGGGGCGACGGCGGCGGGCTCGGGAGGGGTCAGGTTGGGAGCGGTGCTCATGGAGAGAGGATGTTGGCCAACAGGCGGTAGGCGCCGGGAACCCCGGCGGGGAGCTGACGGAAGAAGGCGAGGCCCGTGTAGATGAAGGTGCCCTTGCCATGACGCGCGACCAGCAGCGCGCCCTGGAGCGGCGCCTCGCCGGCATCGTGCATGGCGAACACGGGCTGATAGCGGGCGTCCCACGACGACGCGAAGTAGAGGCCACGCTCCTGCACCCAGCCCTCGAAGTCCGCGGCCGTCAGCGCATTGGGCGCGCGCAGCAGCGGTTCATTGGCGCGCAGCGGCGTCATCACCGCCGTCTCATCCGTCACCCGGTCGCGGCCAATCTCCAGCGGATAGGGCCCGACGAAGGACGTGAGCGGCCCCACGCGGCTGTTGGTGTTGTACTGCACCACCAGCCGCCCGCCGCCTTCCACGTACTGGAGCAGCCGCTCCCGGTGGACGGCCAGGTGCGTGTTGGCGTTGAAGGCGCGCACGCCCACGAGGATGGCGTCGAAGCGCTCCAGCGGCTCCCGGGCCAGCCGCTCCTCGGGGAGCAGCGTCACGTCGTAGCCCACCGCGCTCAGGCTCTCCGCGACGCGGTCGCCCGGACCGGGGATGTAGCCAATGCGCTTGCCCTTCATGGCCAGGGAGAACGGCACCCCCGTGGCCGTGGAGGGCTGGCGCACCGTCAGCGGCGGGATGTGGGGATGGGATACGGGACGGGCACTCCACGACCAGGCGCGGCCTCCCACGTCGACCTCCACGGAGAGGACTCCCTCCTGCTTCGAGCCCGGGGGCGGTGTGACATGGAAGGTGACGGTGCGCTCGTCTCCGCGCGCCGCGAGCTTGAACTCGACCGACGCGGGCTCCACGCGCCAGCCGGGCGGCGCCACCATCCGCACCGTGCCCGGCACCTGGTCCATCCCCGCGGCCAGTTCCACCGGCACGGCACGGGACTCGCCGTTGGGGAACATGAGCACGTCCTGCGCCAGCGTGGCGGTGACGGGCGGGACGACCTCGAAGTCACGGTAGAGCTCGCCGCGCACCGGGTCCGTCCAGGCGTGGACCACCGGACGCACCGCGCGGAAGCGCCGGCCCGCGACCTGGTACTCGAACGCCACCGACAGCGCGGGAACGCCCTCTGGCTGGCCGGTGAGCGCGCGGTCCTCGCCCTTGAGCGTGTAGAGCCCTCCGGTGACAGGCTCCCGGAGCCAGTAGGGCGTGGAGATGGGCGCCGTCACCGGCAGCGTCACCGTGCGCGACAGCTTCAGGGGCACGTTCGCGGCCAGCGCCTTCCCCACGGCTTCGGGTTTCCCGCCTGGCAGTGTCAGCCCCACCCACTCGACGGCGGCGGGCGAGCGGTTCAGCGCCACCACGTCCAACGCCACGGGCAGCCCCGGGATGCCCGTGGGCGCGGCGGCGCGCACCTCCAGGAACAGCCCCGCGCAGTGGGCGATGAGCGCCTCCACCTCACGCAGCTTGGGCGCCTTCCACGGGTGGGTGTCCGGCAGCGCGGTCAGCGCCTCGTGGACGCGGACGAGCGCGGGCAGGGAAAGGTGAGGGGCGCGCGCATCGAACGCCTTCGTCGCGGCGGCCACCGCGCGGGCCACCGCCTCCGAGCCCGTCCAACGCTTCCAGGAGAAGTCGAGCCCCTCGAACACCTCGCGCTTCGGAAGCGTCCCCGCCAGCGGCGTGAAGTACTCGGCGGCGGGGCCCCGGTCCGCGGCCTGGCCGAAGCCCTGGCTCTTGTGCTGGCTGCGGCTCTCCGCGGCGACCTCGCCCCACGAACGCCCGAGCAACGCGTCGTAGCCGCCCACCTCCAGCTTCACGTAGCGGGACAGGTCCTCATCGGGCTTGAACGACCACGAGGAGGCGTTCTGCAGCAGGCGGTCCGCCTTCCACGGCTTCACCTCGGACAACTGCTCGGGAAAGCGCTTCGGGTCGGCGGCGGCGATGAAGGCCTCCGCCGCCAGCAGCGCGGAGGCCGTGTGGTGGCCGTGGTTCGGAGGCTCCGTGGTGAAGCGGGTGATGATGACGTCCGGCTGGAAGCGCCGGATGGCGAGCACCACATCCGCCAGCACCGCTTCATGTCCCCAGATGCGCAGCGTCTCTTCCGCGCTCTTCGAATAACCGAAGTCCCGCGCCCGCGTGAAGAGCTGCTCCGCGCCGTCCACGCTCCGCGCGGCGAGCAACTCATGCGTGCGGATGAGGCCGAGCAGGGGGCCCTGCTCGGTGCCGATGAGGTTCTGCCCACCATCCCCGCGCGTCACGGACAGGTAACCCGTGCGCAGGCCGCGTTCTCCCACCAGCCATGCGAGCAGGCGCGTGTTCTCGTCGTCCGGGTGGGCCGCGACATAGAGCACACTGCCCGTCACTCCGAGCCGCTTCAGGCCCGCCGCGATTTCACCCGCGTGGGGCTGCCGGGCTGGCCGCGCCACCGCCGTCGACCCGAATCCAAGGCTCATGGCCAGCATCATTCCGAGGAGCAGGTTCCGCATCCGGACGGACCCTATACCAACCCGCGCGGTCCGCATTCATTCCGGGATGACGCCCGCCGTCACGCCCGAACGCGGCGTGCGAGCACGCACTTCGGGTGGCGGGCCCGCCGCGACCTGTTATCACCGCAGGCCGTGACGTCCTCCTTCTCGACCGCGTGGCTTCGCGGAGATGCGTCCGCGCTCTCCTTTCTTTCGGATGACTATCGGCACAGTGAAGCGCGCGCCCGGGCCGTGGCCGCCGCCGCGTCGCGCACGGTGTCGCCCGCGCTGCTGGACGTCCTCGCCGCGCAGAACGCGCGCCTCGCGCCGAGTCCCGCCCGGGAGCGAAACCTCGCGCTGCTCGCGCGGCCCGGCACCGTGGCGGTGGTGACGGGACAGCAGATGGGCCTCTTCCTGGGCCCGCTGTACACGCTCTACAAAGCCGCGTCCGCCATCGTCACGGCGCGCGCGCTCCAGGAAGAAACCGGCCGGCCCTGCGTTCCCGTCTTCTGGCTCCAGACGGAGGACCACGACCTTCCGGAGATCGACCACTGTGTCATCCCACGCCCGGGCAAAGGGCCCTGTCGCCTGGCGCTCGAGCTTCCGGATGCGGCAACGTCTCGAGCGCCCATCGCCCACCGCCACCTGGGCCCGAGCGTCCTCCCTGCCCTGGCCACCCTCCGCGCCGAGCTGGGAGCAGAGCCCCACGCGGAGGAGTTCCTCTCCCTGCTGGAGCAGGCCTACCGTCCCGAAGCCACGCTCGCGGGTGCCTTCACCGACGTGCTGTCGTCCCTCTTCGCCGACGAGGGCCTGGTCTTCCTCGACCCGAGAGACGCACGGCTGGCGCCACTGGCCGCGCCCGTGCATCGCTTCGCCCTCCGGGAAGCGGGAACACTCTCCGCGGTGCTCGCGGCCCGTGCGGAGGCGCTCACCCGCGCGGGCTACGCGGTGCAGGTCCATGTCCGCCCCGGCTCGCCGCTCAGCTTCTTCTCACCGGATGCGCTGGATGGCCCGCGCTACCGGCTGGATCCGGCGGAAGCAGGCGCCTGGAGTCTGGTGGGCCACCCGGAAGGCAGCGCCATCCCCCAGGACGCGCTGCACGCCGCCCTGGAGCGTGAACCGCTGCGCTTCACCACGTCCGCGCTGCTGCGCCCCTTCCTCCAGGACACCTGGCTCCCCACGGCGGCGTATGTCGGCGGCCCGGGCGAGCTGGCCTACTTCGCGCAACTGGCGCCGCTCTACGCCCACGCGGGCCAGCCGATGCCGCTCGCCATTCCCCGGGCCCGCTTCCGCGTGCTCGATGACCGCGCGCGCCGGTGGCTCGGCAAGGTGGGGCTCCAGCCGGATGAGGTGAACGTGCCGCGCGACACGCTGCTCACGCGGCTGGCCACGCGGGATGCCCCGGAGCCGGTGGAGACACCCGAGTCCCTGGAGGCCCGCCTCTTCAACGCATTCTCCTCCGAGCTGGAGCGCGTCGCCGGACAGGTGTCGGCGGTGGACGCAAGCCTCCAGGATGCGCTGCGCCGCACCCAGGGCACGGTGCGGGTCGCGGTGTCCCGGCTGACGGGCCGCTACCGCCGCGCGCTCGCCCGGCGCGATGCCACGGCGGCCGGACAGGTGGACCGCCTGCGCACGTTCCTCTTCCCGGAGGACGCGCCCCAGGAGCGTGTCCTGGGGCTGCCCTACTTCGCCTGCCGCATCGGGACGCGTGCCTTCACGAAGCAGGTGCTCGACGCGTGTGTCCCCTTCTCCGGTGACTCGAAGGACCTGACGCCATGAGCGCGACCAGCACCGCCTACGACATCGACGTCCTCGCGTTTGGCCCACACCCGGATGACGTGGAGCTGTTCTGCGGCGGGCTGATGGCGAGCATGGCCGCCCGCGGCTACCGCACCGGCATCGTCGACCTGACGCGCGGCGAGAAGAGCTCGCGCGGCACGCCGCAATCCCGCGCGGAGGAGACAGAAGCCGCCACCCGCGCGCTGGGGCTGG
Source organism: Corallococcus sp. CA041A (assembly GCF_003612075.1). Taxonomy (NCBI): domain Bacteria; kingdom Pseudomonadati; phylum Myxococcota; class Myxococcia; order Myxococcales; family Myxococcaceae; genus Corallococcus; species Corallococcus sp. CA041A. Next base: position 43,037 of record NZ_RAWF01000014.1, on the reverse strand, counting down.
CCCACCGGGAGAACCTGGAGCTGCCAGACGGCTGGCTCAATCCCTGGGCGGGCTTCGACACGCCCGAGCCCGAGCGCGCCCGCACCGCCGCCGTGGTCCGCGTGGTGGAGGCGCTGCGCCGCCTGCGTCCGGAGCTGGTCGTCGTGCCCTGGGAGCAGGAGCGACACCCGGACCACGAGGCGGCCAGCGCGCTGGTGACGCGCGCCCTCTTCTTCGCGGGCGTGCGCAAGTTCGACGCGCAGTCCGCCGCGGAGCCCTTCACGCCGCGGCAGGTCCTCTACTATCCGCTGCGGCACCTGGCCGAGCCTGGCGTCATCATCGACGTCTCCGCCGTCTACGAGCGCAAGCTCGCGGCGGTGCACTGCTACGCCAGCCAGGTGATGCCCCGCCCGGACGCGCCGCCCACGCTGGTGGGCTCACCGCTGTCGCTGTCCTCGCTGGAGGCCCGGGACCGCTTCCATGGCGCGCAGATTGGCGTCACCCACGGCGAGCCCTACATCCTCCGCGAGGCGCTGGGACTGGCCGACCCGCTCGACCACTTCCGCAGGAATAGCTTCGCCCGGCCCCTGTTCTTCCCAGCACGCACATGAACGCCCCGCTCAACGTGGCCATCACCTGCTTTCCGACGTTCGGTGGCAGCGGCATGGTCGCCACGGAGATTGGCCTCGCGATGGCGGACCGGGGCCACCGCGTCCACTTCATCGCCCGGGACCTGCCGGTCCGGCTCCATGGCGCGAACCGGAAGGTCGTCTTCCACGAGGTGACGGAGAGCGACTACCCGGCGCTCCAGCAGTCCAGCACCTATCCCATCGCGCTGGCCTCCAAGATGATCGAGGTCGCCAGCTACGAGCGCCTGGACATCCTGCACGTCCACTACGCGGTGCCGCACGCCACCGCCGCGTGGATGGCGCGCGAGGTGCTGGGCCCCAGGGCGCCGCGCGTCGTCACCACGCTGCACGGGACGGACACCACGCTGGTGGGAATCGACCCCAGCTACCTGCCGATTACGCGCTTCTCCATCATGCGCAGCGACGCGGTGACGGTGCCGTCGGCCTACCTGCGCCGCGCGACGTGGCGGGGCTTCGACATCCCCGAGAGCGTCCCCATCGACGTCATCGCCAACTTCGCGGACACCGCGCGCTACGCACCGGTGCGCGACCGCGCCTGCCTGCGCACGCTCTTCCCGGACCTGCACGACGACGAGCCGGTGCTCATCCACGTCTCCAACTTCCGGCCGGTGAAGCGCATCGTCGACGTGGTCTCCATCTTCACGGAAGTCCACCGCCGCCGTCCCTGCCGGTTGGTGATGGTGGGAGACGGTCCAGAGCGCTCGCCCGCGGAGCGGATGCTGCGGGAGATGGGCCTGGAGGCCCGCGTCGCGTTCCTCGGCAAGCAGGACCGCTTCGAGGAGCTGCTCGCCGCCTCCGACGTCTTCCTGCTCCCCAGCGAGCAGGAGAGCTTCGGGCTCGCCGCGCTGGAGGCGCTGAGCTGCGGCATTCCCGTGGTGGCCAGCGACCTGGGCGGAATCCCAGAGCTTGTCACGCACGGAGAGACGGGCTTCCTGGCGCCGCTGGGGGATGTCCCCGCCATGGCCCGGCACGTGCTCACGCTGGTCGAGGACGCGGAGCGCTGGCGGGGCTTCTCACACCGCGCGCGGGCGCGGGTCCTGGAGCACTTCCAGATGGCCCCCGCCATCGACCGCTACGAGGCGCTCTACCGCCGGCTCCTCACGGAGCCCCTCGGTCGCTGAGGGGCCCCGGGAGCGAAAGCGGGCTACTTCTTGTTCTTCCACTCCGCCAGCGACTGGGTGACCTGATCACGGGCGTAGAAGTTCTTGTCCTTCTGCCCCAGGTCCCACGCGGTCTGCGCGGCCTTGCGGGCCTCGGCGTACTTGCCCATCTGCGACAGGACGTTCGCGCGGGTCCAGTGGGCGTACCACGTGGGGTTGGCGGCCACGGCCGCGTCGGCGTGCTTCAGCGCGGCGGGAAGGTCCTGGGGGGTGCCCGCCAGGTAGGAGGCCGCGCTCGCGTGCATGCTGGCCGCGCTCTTCTCCGCCTGCTCGATGTTGGCCTTCGCGAAGGCGGCGGTGTCCACCGTGATGGGCACGGAGACGCGCAGCTTCTCCCACTCCAGGTCCAGCCGCGTGCTGGTGTCCGTGGTGTCGGTGAAGAGGTACGTCAGGCGCTCGCGCGCCGGAATCGCCGCGGTGGTGGCGCTCACCGAGGCCACGTCCTTGGAGGCGTCATAGGGCGCGGCGCCGCGCCACAGGCCCAGGTCCGTGTTCAGCATCACCTTCCAGCCCTTCTGCGAGGGCAGGCTGACGATGGCATAGGAACCGGCCGGGACGGCCTTGTCGCCGAAGGTGACAGGGTGGCTGAAGGTGATCTTCGTCGCCGCGTTGGCGCCGCTGCGCCACGCCTTGTCATTGGGGACCAGCTCGCCCCAGACCTTCCGGCCCTTCACTCCCGGGCTGGAATATTCGACGGAGATTTCGGAGACACCCACCGCCTGCGACACCTTCGCCGCGGGACTGGGGGCCGGCAGTTGGAGCTGAGCCAGCGCGGGCGTCGCCGCCAGGGTCATGAGCGCGGAGGCCATACAGCCGAAAAGCGGGTTCCTCATCGTCTTCACTTCGTCCTTTCCGACCCGCGAAGGGTCGCAGTGCCCGCGGAGTGTAGGGACGCGCAGTCGGATGTCCACCACCACCACCCGTCGTAACGCGCCCTTCCCAGTCGACCCGAAGAACGAGATGTTCGACCCTTCCTCCTTTTCCCCCTCTGGAGTGAGTCGCATGCGCATCCTGACAACGTCCCTCATCGTCGCCACCCTCCTGGTCGGTTGCCAGGAGGATCCAGAACCCACACCCCAGGACTCGGGCGTCACGCAGCAGGACTCGGGCGTTCCCCCACAGGACGCGGGCGTCACTGAAGACGCGGGCGTCACTGAAGACGCGGGCGTCACTGAAGACGCGGGCGCCCCGGAAGATCCGCTCCCCAGCGGCCCCCCGGTTCCGCGGGGCCCGCCCAACGTGCCTGAAAACACGCCGGCCTTCCCCGGGCAGACGCGCGTCCCCGCCATCCAGACGAAGACGCCCTTCCAGGTCACCGAGATTGCCTCGGGCTTCAGGAACCCCTGGGCCATCGCCTTCCTGCCGGACCAGCGCATGCTGGTGACGGAGAAGGCCACCGGCTCGCTCTACATCGTCACGCAGCAGGGCGCGAAGTCCCCCGCCGTCAGCGGCCTGCCCGCCGTGGACGCGCGCGGTCAGGGCGGCTTGCTCGACGTGGAGGTGGGCCCGGACTACGCCGAGAGCGGGCGCATCTACTGGACCTATACCGAGCCCCGCACGGGCGGCAACGGGCTGGCGGTGGCGCGCGCGCGGCTGGTGGACGGAGCGCAGCCTCGCGTGGAGAACGTCCAGGTCATCTTCCGCATGATGCCCACGCTCGAGTCGACGCTGCACTCCGGGGGACGGATGGTGTTCACCCCGGACGGCAAGCTGTTCGTCACGCTCGGGGAGCGCTCCATCCTCGCGGGCCGTGTCCAGGCCCAGGACGTGAAGAGCCACTTCGGAAAGATCGTCCGCATCAATCCCGACGGCAGCGTCCCCCAGGACAACCCGTACCTGAACAACCCGGAGGCGAAGCCGGAGATCTGGTCCATCGGTCACCGCAACGTCCTGTCCGCGGCGCTCGACAGCCAGAACCGGCTGTGGACGGTGGAGATGGGGCCGCAGGGAGGTGACGAAGTGAACCGCCCCGAGGCGGGCAAGGACTACGGCTGGCCCACCATCGGGTATGGCGAGGAGTACTCCGGCGCGCCCATCCACCAGAGCACCCAGGCTCCGGGCATGGAGCAGCCCGTGTACTACTGGGACCCGGTGATCGCGCCCTCCGGGATGACCATCTACTCCGGGACCCTGTTCCCCGAGTGGCGGAACAACATGTTCATCGGCGGCCTGGCCGCCCAGACGATGGTGCGGCTCATGGTGCGCAATGACCGCGTGGTGGGCGAGGAGCACCTCCTCAAGAACCTGAACGCGCGCATCCGCGAGGTGGTGCAGGGCCCCGAAGGCGCCCTCTACCTGCTCACCGACGCCACCAACGGCAAGCTGCTCAAGGTCACGCCGGAGTGAAGCATCCGTAGGCCACGCGCTCCCCACTCCCCGAGAGAATCAAACCTCGGGGAGCGAAAGGGGCGCCGTGGCGACTCCGCGGGCATCCAGGCCAGCCCCAGGTTCCTGGCGCTGCCCGAGCTCACGGTCTGGATATCCCCACCGTCCGCCAGATTGGCGGCATGGAGGCTGCTGCCTCGGGGCGACTGTAGAAGACGGTACGGTTGGGCGTACCTCCACGAGGCGTTCTACCCCGGCAAGCGTGCGTGGGCCGTGGCGTGCGAGGAGTTGATGACAAGCCCAACCCCGCAGGGACGGGTTGAAAGCAAACCACGGCCACCCTGATTCGGGCACGGGCTCGGGTTCGCCTCGGCAGCCCTCTCCGCTCTTTCCACAGCCAGCAAATGCCAGACCCCGGGTGTTGCCGCAAGCCCCCCCGGCCATGCTCCACCATCGCCCGTTTCGGTCCACGAGCGGGAGGTCGGAGAGATGCACACGGACAGGGTGACGCAGCACGCGGTGGTGATTGCAGGAGGAGGCCCGACCGGGCTGATGCTGGCGGCGGAGCTGGCGTTGGCGCAGGTGGACGTGGCCATCGTCGAGCGTCGCGCCAGTCAGGAGGTCGCCGGCTCTCGCGCGCGCGGCCTGCACGCGCGCAGCCTGGAGGTGCTCGACCAGCGCGGGGTCGTCGAGCGCTTCACCTCGCAAGGGCAAGCGGTCCAGAACGTCGCGTTCGGGCAGGCGCCCCTGGACCTCAGCGACTTCCCGACGCGTCACAACCATGGGCTCGCGCTCTTGCAGGAGCGCTTCGAGCGCATCCTGGCGGAGTGGGTGGCCCAGCTGGCGGTGCCCATCTACCGTGGGTGCGAGGTGACGGGCTTCGCGCAGGACGACACCGGCGTCGACGTCGCGCTGTCCGACGGCCGTGCGCTGCGGGCGAAGTACCTCGTCGGGTGCGACGGGGGTCGCAGCCTCGTCCGCAAGCAGGCGGGCATCGGGTTCCCGGGGTGGGACGCGTCCATCAGCTACCTCATCGCCGAGGTCGAGATGACCGGAGCGCCGACGTTCGGCATCCGCCGGGACGAGAAGGGCACCTACGCCATGGGCAGGCTGGAGGACGGACGCGTGGGCGTCGTGCTGAGAGAGGAGCAGGTCTGCACGGGCGACGCACCGACCCTCGAAACTCTGCGCGAGGGACTCGTCGCGCTCCACGGGACGGACTACGGCCTGCGCGGCGCCACGTACCTCTCCAGGTTCACCGACATGACGCGGCAGGCAGCGTCCTACCGGGACCGGCGGGTGCTCCTGGCCGGTGACGCGGCCCACGTGCACTCGCCCATGGGCGGACAGGGGCTCAACCTCGGAGTGCAGGACGCCGTGAACCTGGGGTGGAAGCTGGCCCAGGTCGTGCGCGGCGTCTCACCGGAGGACCTGCTGGACACGTACCAGGCCGAGCGGCACCCCGTCGCGGCCCGTGCGCTGCGCAAGACCATGGCGCAGACCGCGCTGAGCCGCGGTGACGCGCGCATGGACGCCGTGCGCGAGACGCTGTCTGAGTTGCTGCGGATGGACGGGCCACGCAAGGAATACGCGGCGATGATGTCGGGGCTGGACGTCCGCTACGACCTGGGCGACGGACACCCGCTGCTCGGGCGCCGCATGCCGGACCTCGACCTGGTCACCGCCGACGGCCCCCGGCGCGTGTTCCACCTGTTGCACGACGCGCGGCCGGTGCTGCTCGACCTGGGCGAGCCCGGCACGCTCGACGGCACGCCCTGGGCGGACCGGGTTCGGTGCGTCGCTGCGCGCTACACGGGGGCGTGGGAGCTCCCGGTGCTCGGCTCGGTCACGGCGCCCGTCGCGGTGCTGATCCGACCGGACGGACACGTCGCGTGGGTCGGGGAGGGCACGGGTCAGGGTCTGCGTGAGGCCCTGACCCGATGGTTCGGCCCGGCGCTTGCCGCGTAACGCGTTTCGCTTGCCGCTAGCCCGGCGTCAGAAGTGGCAGGTCCAGTCCGAGCCGCAGTAGCCCGCGACGCCGTTGCAGCTGCACTCCCAGTTCTCGGTGCAGATCTGCTCGGTGCAGAACGGACCACCAGGGCCACCGCCACCGCCCGTGTAGGTGAACTCGCAGGTGTTCTGGACGCAGGTCGCGGTGCGAGCGCTGGGGCAGGAGTTCCGGCAGTCCTGGTCCGTGTCGCAAATGCTCTCATGACAGATGGGGCCGAGCATGGCCTGGCTGGAGGAGGATTCCTCGTGGCTCGCGTTCGGGGCTTCCGCGGAGGCCACGGAGGCGGCGAGGAGGGTCGCGGCGAACAACTGACGGAAGAAGGACATGGGGCTCCTTGAGGGAAAGGCGCGACATCCGGAGATGTCGCGCCTCGATAAGCATACAGGCCCCACGTTGTGGATGAACGGGTTCAGCCCGCCTCCCTCAACGGGGCCCCATGCGTTCTATCCTCAAGACAACTCTCGAAGTGTGCTCGCTGCGCATCGCATCAACTCGACAGTCCACCCGCTCCGGCTGACGCCAATCGCAGACGGCGGCGCTACAAGAACTCGTCCCCTCCCCCAGTCTCCGGATCCTGGGCGGAGAGGAGGACATCCCCGGGCCGCTGCTCCACGCGGAGGCCCAGGCCCAGGGCCGTCAACTCCTCGAGCGCGGCGAGGGCCTCCATGACGGGCGGGACATCGGCGACCCTGGCCGGCACGGCGATGCGCTCGAGACGCGAGCCCACCTGTTCCAGCAGCGCGTGCGGAGGGAGTGCCTCGATGTATCGGCCATACAGATAGGCGGGCGCGGTCAGATGGGCGACGCCGGAGGGCGAAACGGTCGCGACATACGCATCGAAGCGCGCCCTCACTTCCTCCACCGGAGTGTCCTGACGCCACAAGCCGAGCAGGGAGCGCAGGAAGTCCATCAACGGTTGCGACCAGGACGAGCCCATCTGGGCCGAGGCGACCTCCAGCGCCCGCTCGGCGCGTGCGGGGTCGGGCTCGACGAAGAACAGCGGCAGCACCTCCTCGATGCCTGGAGTGTAGAGGGGCTCCGCGAGTTGCTCCGGCGCGCCCGCGAACGAGCGCAGCGTCTCGGGTTCGAGCGGCTCACCCGCCAGCCAGCGGCACCACAGCGCCTCCAGCGAGCCCGCGGCGAGCGACGCGCGGCGCAGCAGATGGGGGCGTGCCTGCTCCACGCCTCCGAACAACAAGACGGTCACCAGGTCCCCGGCGGGAGGCCCCTCGGGAAACTCGAGCGCATCCGCCCCCGTCCAGCGCGCGTACCGCTTGCGCTTCAGGTCGCGCTGGACCTCGCTCGCCACCTCGCTCCACGCGGACCAGGGCACACCGAGCGCCGCGTAGTCCTTCCGGAGGCGCTCATCCGCGGGGGCCGAGACCTCGTTGGGGCGCTTCTTGAAGTCGGCCCGCACGCGCTTGAGCTCCTTCGCGAGCGCGGGCAGTTCCTCCGCCGGACAGCCGCCGGTCAGGAGCCGGAGGTGGGAGATGGGAACGCCGTGCAACTTGAGCAGCCAGGCCTTGAACGCCGACCAGGCGGGTGCGGAGAGGTGTCGGATTTCCACGGTCTGTCCTCGAACAGGCTGCGCCTGAGGCATTGGCGAATGGCACGAATGGCCGGCGCGCATGGAACTCCGCCATCAGCGTGCCTCCGGTGAGCTTCTCCACATGGGGCCCGCCGGTGATGAGCTGGTTCGCCGCGCACGGCGCCAGGGCCTCGACGCGTGCCGCGCACGCCCGCGACACCCGCTGCCTGCCCCAGACGAACGCCCCGCCCAGCAACAAGGCCACGCCACCAACGAGCCATTTCAGGATGCGCACCGAGAACCCCTCGTCTTCGACCGCCCATGGGAAGGCGCTGTGCCCGGCCAGAATTTGTTCGCGGCATCAGGAGTGCGTCAAGGAGAGGCCGCTTCGTTCATTCCGGAGCCGCCCTGTAGACTGAGGCCATGTCATCTCGCGCGACATCCTCCGCCTTGTGGCTCCTGGTCCTGTTGCCGCTGACAGCCGGCATGTTGGCCGCGGATTTCTTTGTCGTATCCACCGCGGTCCTCCAGGCGCAGTCCTCGAGCTGGCCGACCGTGCAGGGCACCATCACCCGGAGCGAGGTGGAGACGGTGCGCTCGAACAAGAGCACCACCTATCGCCTGAAGCTGGCCTACACCTACTCCGTCGCCGGACAGTCCCATGAGGGCGACAAGCGCCGCTTGTACTCATGGAGTACGGGGGACCTCGAGCCCGTGGAGGCGCTGGTGACGCGCTACCCCGTGGGGGCCAGCATCCCCGTGTACTACCGCCCCGCTCAGCCATCGGAGGCGGTGTTGCAGCCGGGCCCCGGGAGCGCGGAGCTGTTCATGCTCATGTTCCTGCTGCCCTTCAATCTGCTGGCGATCTGGCCGTGGATCATGGTGTCGCGAAGCTGGAGGCGAGAGCCGCCGCACGTGCCCACCTTCGTCCGGGAGGACGGCAGCGAGTGCGTGACGCTCACGGAGATGGGGACCACCATCTGGGTGTTCCTGGCCTTGGGTGGATCCGCCTTCCTTTGCGGCGTGCTCGGAGGAGTCACCGGGGGACACAACGCACCGGCGATCGTGGGCGTGGGGGCCTGGGGGGTCGTCATCGCCTGCGGTGTGCTCACCGGACGGCTGTCGAGCGCATGGCGGAAGGCCGGGCGCTACGATCTGCGCCTCCACGTCCAGGCGCGCAGTCTTTCCCTGCCGCCCGTCTCCGGACGGAAGCACCGGCTCGACCTACGGTGGCGCGACGTGCGGGCGATCCGCGTCGACCCGCCGGTTCGCGGGAACCAACGGGGAAGCGTCAACCGCTACCCTCTCACGCTCGAACACGTCACCGCCGACGGCGAAGCGCGCCGGGAAACCATCGACTCCTTCCTCCGCGAGGAGCAGGCGGAAGCCATGGCACACTGGCTGCGGACGCACCTCGACGTTGGCGAGGCGGCTCCGGAAGAACGGCGCGCCGCGCAGCCTCGCGCCAGGCCTCCAGGCCGCCAGCGACTGTCTTGAATGTCAGCTCCACGGTGTCGACTTGATGAAGTCGACGAACGTGCGCAGCGGCACCGGCAGGTGCTTCCGGCCTGAATAGTAGAGGAAGGGCCCCGAGAAGCTCGGCCACCACCGTTCGAGCACGGGCTCCAGTTCTCCCCGGTCCATGTACGGGCGCAACCAGTCCTCCAACAGATAGACGATTCCACCGCCCGCGACCGCGGACTCCACGGCGAGGTCGGTGCTCGTGTTGAGGCTGAAGAGCAGCGGCCCCTTGGGTTCGACGTGGATCGTCTCTCCACGACGCTCAAACTCCCACGCATACACCGGTCCGCTCAGCAAACGCCCGCGCAGGCAGTCGTGTTCGAGCAGCTCGCGAGGATGCTTCGGTCGGCCCCGACGCTCGAGGTATGCGGGCGAGGCGGCAGCCGCGTAACGCTGCGTGCGTGGCCCGATGGGCACCGCCACCATGTCCTGCTCGAGTCGCTCCTCGTAGCGGATCCCGGCGTCATAGCCTTCCGCGACCACGTCGATGAGCCTCTCTTCGGCGGTCACCTCCATGGAGATGTCGGGGTACTTCGCGAGGAACGGCTGCACGATGCGAGGGAGGATGAGGCGCGCGGCGGCGATGGGCACATTGAGCCTCAAGCGCCCCGCGGGCCGGTCACGGAAGGTGTTCACCACGTCCAGTGCGGACCGCACTTCCCCCAGCGCTGGCGTGAGCCGTTCGAGCAAACGCGCCCCCGCGTCCGTCGGCGTCACGCTGCGCGTGTTCCTGTTGAGCAGGCGAACGCCCAGACGGGACTCGAGGCGGCGGATCGCATCACCCAAACGGGAGGCGCTCGTGCCCGACGCGCGAGCCGCGCTGCGGAAGCCGCCCTCGCGAGCGACCGCCAGGAACGCCGTGAGATCAGAGAGGTCATCCATCACCGTGCGGATTTTCGCACGACCTGTGCGGATTGCCACCGATAGTCGCGCAGTGATTCCTTGCGTAAACGAGTGGGAAACCTCGAACAACGAAGGAGCCTCGCCGTGGCCCACCATCACATCTCCAACAGCTATCGCATTGGCACACACACCGTTCGCCGCGTGGGTTACGGCGCGATGCAGCTCTCCGGCCCCGGCGTCTTCGGCCCGCCCAGGGACCGCAAGGCGGCAGTCGCGGTGCTGCAAGAGGCCATCGCCCAGGGCGTCGACCATCTGGACACCAGTGACATCTACGGCCCCCACGTGACCAACCAGCTCATCCGTGAGGCGCTGCACCCGTATCGCGATGGTCTGGTGATCGCCACGAAGGTCGGCGCGGTCCGCGGGCCCAACGGTTCGTGGGAGCCCGCGTTCTCCCCCGCTGACCTCGAACGCGCGGTCCACGACAACCTGCGCAATCTCGGGCTCGAGGTGCTCGATGTCGTGAACTTCCGTGCGATGTTCAGCGCCGCGGGCCCGGTGGAAGGCTCCATCGAGGCGCCGCTCACCGCGCTCGCGGAGCTTCAGCAGCGAGGCCTCATCCGCCACATCGGCTTGAGCAACGTCACGCCGACGCAGGTCGCCGAGGGCCGCAAGGTCGCCGAGATCGTCTGCGTGCAGAACCACTACAACCTGGCGCACCGGAGTGACGACGCCCTGCTCGACCAGCTCGCCGCCACGGGTACGGCCTACGTGCCGTTCTACCCGCTGGGCGGTTTCACGCCGCTGCAGTCGAGCGCGCTGAACGACGTGGCCGCGCGGTTGGGCGCGACACCGATGCAGGTGGCGCTGGCCTGGCTCCTGCACCGGTCCCCCAACGTGCTTCTCATCCCGGGTACGTCGTCAATCACACACCTCCGGGAGAACCTCGCCAGTGCGGAGCTCACCTTGAGCGCGGAGGACATGGACACCTTGAACCATCTTGCAGAGCGGACCTGACCGCATGCGAGCGGGCCCCCATTCCGCCTATCCTGGGCCAGCGGACTCGAAGCGTGCATGGGGGGCAGCATGGACAAGCACCGGCTGGAAGCGTTCAGCGACGGCGTCATCGCCATCATCATCACCATCATGGTGCTGGAGCTCAGGGTACCGCACGGCAGCCAACTGGCCGACCTGCGGCCGCTGATCCCTGTCTTCCTCAGCTATGTGCTCAGCTTCATCTACATCGGCATCTACTGGAACAACCACCATCACCTCCTGCACACCATCACCCATGTCACCGGCGGCGTGCTGTGGGCGAACCTGTACTTGTTGTTCTGGCTGTCGCTGATCCCCTTCGCCACCGGCTGGATGGGCGAAAACCATTTCTCGGCCGTGCCGCTGGCGCTCTATGGTTTCGTGCTCCTGATGAGCGCCTTCGCCTGGAGGCTGCTGCAAACCCGCCTGGTGGTGATGCAAGGCCAGCAGTCGGCACTGGCCCTGGCGGTCGGGCGCGATTTCAAGGGCAAGATTTCACCGCTCTTCTATCTGGCCGGCATCGTCAGCGCCTTCTTCAACGGGCATTTCTCCGAGGCAATCTATGTGCTGGCCGCGATGATGTGGCTGGTGCCGGATCGCCGCTTCGAGAAGGCGACGCATGCAAGCTAGGCCTCGGACCGCTACCGGCTCAGCATCACCTGCTCGCCGAGCCGGCCCATCTTTTGAGGGTTGCGCATGGCATAGATCCGGGTAATCCGGCCGCTCTCGACGACGACGCTGATTGCTGTGTCGAGGTTTCCATCGATGTCGACACGGAGCGAGGGCGCTCCGTTGAGCCACATGGTCGCGATCCGGGCGCCAGGCGCGAGCGTGGGGAAGCGGGACAGGAGCCGGGCCACGCGATCGCCGCCGACAATCGGGGTCCGGACCGCAGTCACCACGCCGCCGCCGTCCGCGACCAGCACCACGTTGGGCGCGAGCACGTCGAGCAGGCTCTTCAAATCGCCGGAGTTGACCGCGGCCATGAACCGCTCCAGGACCGCCTGCTGCTCTGCCCGGCCGACCTGCATCCGGGGTCGACGCGCGGCCACGTGCTCCCGCGCCCGGTGGGCAATCTGCCGGACGGCGGCGGGCGTCTTGTCGAGCGCCGGGGCAATCTCGTCGTACGGCACGTCGAAGACCTCCCGGAGCACGAACACCACCCGCTCGGCCGGAGTCAGGGTCTCCAGCACGGTGAGCATCGCGATGGAAACGCTCTCCGCGAGCGCGAGGTCCTCGGCGACGTCGGGGCTGGTGAGCAGCGGCTCGGGCAGCCATTGGCCGACGTACTCCTCCTTGCGGCGGGTGAGCGTGCGCAGCCGGTTGAGCGCCTGGCGGGTGACGATCCGGACCAGGTAGCTGCGCGGGTCGCGCACCTCCGCCCGGCTTGCATCACCGATGTCCGCCCACCGCAGCCAGGTCTCCTGCACGACGTCCTCGGCGTCGGCCGCGGAGCCGAGCATCTCGTACGCGATCGTGAAGAGCAGGCTGCGCTGGGTGACGAAGAGGTCCTCCGAGCCTGGCGGAGCGCCGGCCGCATCGGGAGAGGACGTCATGACGTGGACGCCTCCCCCGGCCTTGCGCTCGGCTGGGCCATCGGCTTCAGCCCACACGAGGCGGCGAAGCCCTCCGACTCGATGCCCAGGGCGGTGTTGGAGCGGGTCGTCAGGTTGGCGAACCCAATGACCGTGGTGAGCTCGATGAGCGCCGCGGCCCCCAGCTGCGCCCGCAGGCTCGCGACCATCTCATCCGTCACCGTGGGGGGCGTCTGGCTCACCGCCTCGGCATACTCCAGCACCTCCCGTTCCAGGGAGGTGAACACGGCCGACTCCCGCCACCGCGGAATCTCCCGCGCCTTGGCGACGTCCAACCCCTGGTTGTGGGCCATGAAGTAGTTGAAGTCCAGACAGAACGAGCAGCCCACCAGCGAAGCCACCACCATGTGCGCATACGACTTCAGGCTCTCATCGCACTGGTCCCACTTCTGGAGCTTCTGCCCGAAGCCCATGCTGGCCTTGAGCACCGGCAGGTGGTGCCACATCACGCCAAGTGACTTGGGGACCCGGCCGAACGTCCGGCTGGCGAACAACTTCGCCATGGCGCCATGGAGTCCGGTGAGCTCCTTCGGGGGAATCCTGGTCGAGGTCATGTCTTCTCCGGTGTCAGCATCGGGTGCCGTCGGCCTGAAGACACCGGTCCTCCGCGGGATGTGACATCCCCCGAAGAGGGCTCCACCGTTTCATCGCTCCCGGCCGCCCAATGCCCGCAGATGCTCAACCGTAGCCGTGACGCCACCGCAGACGATCACCGCGATGCGTGACGCGGCGGCAAGCGCCGGCGACGCCGAGTCGAGCGCGGCCAGTGCGGCCCCGCACGCGGGCTCCACCAGAATCCGGTGTTCGTCGAGAAACCGCAGGGAGGCCGCCACGGCTGCCGCATCGGACACAACGATGGTGTCGATCGCGTGGCGCGTCGCCCACTCAACCGCGGCGTCACAAGGCCTCTTCGCGCCGAGCGACGTGGCGACGCTCGAAATCCCTGGCAATTCGACGGGTCGCCCCTGCGCGACCGAACGCGCATAGCAGTCCGCGCCCTGGGTCTCGGCCGCGACGACCGGCACATCGCCCCAGCCGTTGCGCGCCAGCCCTTCGAGCACGCCGCACAGCAACCCGCCGCCGCCAACCGCCAGCACGACTGCGTCCGGCTTCGGCCCGGCTGCCGCCATCTCGTCGATCATCGTTGAATGGCCCTGCCACAGCACGGGATCGTCGAAGGGATGCACGAACGCGTCGTGCGAGCCGATCACGGATTGCGCGAACGTGTTCGCCTCTGCCCACGAAGCGCCGTGGACGATCAACTCCGCGCCTTCGAGACGGATCAGCTCGCGTGCGCGCGCGGACGTGCTCTCCGGAACAACGACGAGCACGGGCACGCCGAGCTCGCGACCGGAATAGGCGACCGCAATGCCCGCGTTGCCGCCCGAAGACGACACGAAACGACGGGCGCCTGCCGCGCGCCGCGCGTCGCATACCGCACCGACGCCGCGCAGCTTGAACGACCCGGACGGCTGCATCGCCTCGAGCTTGAGCAGGACGTCTTTGCCGAGCCGGCGGGACGCGGCTTGCGAACGGAGGTAGGGAGTCTGGATATGGAGTGGCATGCGAAGAAGTGCGGCAAACGTCCGCGACGCGCGGACAGGTGTCACGACGCAGGCCAACCTAGACCGGGCCACCCATACCTCCCAATACCATTCACGGCAGCATGCTATACCTTCCAGGCATATCCACGGAACGGACAGACACTGCATGCGACAGGTCGAGTTGCGCCATCTACGCTACTTCGTGGCGGTCGCCGAAGCCGGCAGTGTGATGGCCGGCGCCCGCGCAATCGGGATTGTGCAACCCGCGCTTTCCCGCCAGCTCCGCGAGCTTGAGGAGGCGATCGGCACCCCGCTGTTGATCCGCCGCTCGACGGGCATCGCGCTCACCGCGGCCGGCGCGAGCTTCCTGCAGGACGCTACGCGCATGCTCGCCGAGCTGCAGGGCAGCCGCGAACGTGCGCTGCGCAGCGCGGCTGGCCAACTCGGCGAGCTGCGTCTCGGCGTGCTGCCGAACTATTTCCCATTGCCTGTGGTGTCGAACGTTCTCAAGGCCTTCCGGAACGCCTGCCCGGACGTGATGCTGTCCATCTCGCCAATGCTGTCGGCCGAGCAGGCGACCGCGATCGCACACGGCGACCTCGATGGCGGCATCATGGCGTGGCGGCAGGACGAGGCGCCGCATCTGTCAGGCACGCGGCTGCTACGCGACCGGTTCGTGCTCGCGATGCTATCCACGCCGGGCCAGCGCTTCCGCGCCCCCCGTCAACTGGCCGAACTCGCAGGCGCGCCGTTTGTCTGGTTCGACCCGCTCCGGTCCGCCGCGAATCACCGGTTCTTGCTCGAGCAGTGCCGGCGGGCTGGCTTCACGCCTCGCA
This sequence comes from Corallococcus sp. CA041A, assembly GCF_003612075.1. Lineage (NCBI taxonomy): Bacteria > Pseudomonadati > Myxococcota > Myxococcia > Myxococcales > Myxococcaceae > Corallococcus > Corallococcus sp. CA041A. The sequence continues at coordinate 28,010 of NZ_RAWF01000014.1, read as the reverse complement.
TCGCGCAGGTCGGCAGCGACATCCCGACGCTCATCGGGCTCGTCGCGGCTGGAATGGGCTACGCGTTCGTGCCGGAGAGCACTTCATCGACGTGCCCGAGCACGGTGCGACTGGTCGCGCTTGACGAACTCGACGGCCGCTTCGACGTCGAATTCGTGTATGACGGCCAGGCGGGCTCGCCGGTCGTGCAGCAATTCCTCGCGGCGCTGCGCGCGACCGCCAACGCATGAGCGGGACCGCGCCGGAGGTCGCAACATCGACAGCGCGTGCGGGGCTGCCTTGCCGCACGCAGCGTGCGCCAGTCCGCGGCTCACTCCCCAGGACGGCGCAATCCAAACGCCTCCGGCCGGTGCGTCGCGGATGGCGTTCAGCCGCCCGATCCCGTCTTGCGCGACAGGTAGTAGGCGTTCCCGCCCGGGTCCGTGTGCGTCGCTTCCAGCGAGAGCCCGTGCGCGCGCAGCAGGTCGCGATACCCGTCGACGCTGTACGAGTGATAGCGGAACGGGACGCCATTCATCGGCTCGCCGTCGATGGAGCCGTGGGCGTCGCCCGAGGTGAAGAGGAACGCGGCGCCAGGTTTCAATGCCCGCGCGATATGGGTGATTGCCTGTTCCTGCTCTTCGTGGCGCAGGTGGAACAAGACGCCCCACGCGATGGCGGCATCGAACGCCTGCTCCTGAAGCTCACAGGACTGGATGGGCGCGCACTTCACCGGCACGTGGGGGAAGTTCGCTTGAAACCGCGCCAGCAACTCGCGGGAGCTATCCACGCCCATCACATGGCAGCCATGCTCCAGCAGCACCCGCGTCAGCGGCAGTCCCGTGCCGCAGCCGACGTCCAGCACCGAGGCACCGGCCGGCAGTGAGACTGCGAGCGCCGTCACTTCCGGGACGCCCATGGGGCCCGCGCGGTGGGATGCATACCAGTCCGCGATCAAATCGTACTCGTGCATGCGTCAGTCTCCGCTATCGGAGCCGAAGTCGCGAGCCACGTGCGCCCTCAGGACTCGCGCGAAGCTCTCACGCTGCCTTGCCCCGGAACGACGCAGGGAGTCCTGTTCGGAAATCCAAGACGATTCAAGCCGCCTCGAATCCTCGCTCACCACCTCGACGAGCGCTCCGAGGAAGTGCCGGACACGTTCCGGCTCCAGTCGTGCGGAGGGTGGCACGGCATTCCACTCCTGCTCCTCCACTTGGGTGAGCACCTCCTCTTCAAAGGTGACCACCCGGAACGTGATGGAGAGAGCGCCGTCCGGACGCTGCTGGGTGTCCACCCAGTGGAGGGCGCTCTCAAGCGGTGAACGCACCACTTGGGTGCTTGCCATGGCACCCTGCTCGACGGGAGGCACTGGGTGCGAGCCCGAGGTGTACACAGCGATCGCTCCTGGAATCGACATGGCACGCTCCCACCCGATGCAGGGCCCGGCGTCATCCACCGGGAGCCGTTCGGGTAGGCCGCACTCTTCCCACATTGTAGACCCGGCATCCATCCAGGACGCCCGGAGCCGAGAAGCTCCGGGCGCTGACTGCGCGGAGGGCTAGCGACTGACCCAGAAGGACCTGCTGCCGCAGGAGACCGCCCGTTTGAAGAACGCAACGTCGAGTGCCGCCCCCTTGTCGTCGACCGCGGCCACCAGTTGCACGGTGTCGCTGAGTCTGTTCGCGGGAATCCTGACGGTTGTCCCAGCCGCCACACCGCCACGGACCTCGAAGACGACCACACGCTTCGTGGGGTCAAAGACGACGATCCCTCCCACCCTTCTCGTGATGTTCACCAAGACGTAGTCCGCCGAGCTATTGATGTCGCCCATCGTTTCGCCCTGGCCCCCCGAGCTGTCGCCCCTGGGCGTGTAGGTCGACTCGTGCCACTTCCCTTCCTCATCGAAGTAGCCAGCCCAGACAGCCTCGTGATTTTGATCGTAGAGGATGACTCTGTTGCCCGTCTCCCCCATGTGCCAACCGCCGGGAAGGGCTTCGGCCTTGCCTCCAACCAGAAAGACACTGACAGCCAGAATGCATGCAAACAGTTGATTGCGCATTGACTCTCTCCTTGGCGTACAGCGGGGTTACCACCGTGAGCACCGGCCCACGGGCAAGCTCGGTTCAGTCACTGGCATTCGCATGAGTTCCACTCGACGACGGAGCTCGCGGAAAGTACGGGAACCCGTTGAAAGCGGGCATCACCCATAGGGGTGACGCTGTCCCGCATGGTAAAACCATCCCAAACGTCGTGCTTACGCTTGAATCCAGACGTGGAGGAAAGTCATGCGCGTGAAGGGCCAGCCGGATTCCATGCAGCGGGAGCAGGTGCTGTTGGATGTCATGACAGCGCTGACCAGCTCACTCGACATGAAAGAGGTCTTCTCCGAGTCCCACAGGATTCTGTCGCGCGTGCTGGCCGCGGACTTTGGCGGGCTCTGCGTGTCCAGACCCGGTGAGCCCGGCCAATACGACTGGCCCATGATCCAGGACATGCCCCAGGTCTTCTTTGACCGCTACCCGGAGATTTCACACGAGTGCTTCGTGAGCGCCGCGGTGGTCCAGCAGCCCAACACCGTGCTGCGGGAGTCCGAGATGCTGTCGCGCCTGGAGATGAGGAACAGCGCCATGTACGCGCACTGCCGGGAGATGCACATGCCGGTGGAGCGCATCCTGTCTGTGTCACTGGACATGGGGCTGGGCTGGCACAGCGGCTTCACCCTGTACCGGGAGAACCGGAAGGCCTTCTCGGAGCAGGAGCAGGCCTTTCTTCAACGCCTGACGCCCATCCTGGCCAGAACGGTTCGCAACTGTCTCATGCTGGGAGACCTGGTCCGTCAGGGAGACCTCCTGGACCAGCTCTTCCGCCATACAGGGCTTGAGAGCATCGTGCTGAGCCCACCGGCCATCGAGCTGATGCGCACGCCCCGCTCCACGGCGCTGCTCCATCGCTGGTTCCCGGATGAGCCCTGTGGCCGCTTCGGCCTGCCCCAGGTCCTCCTGGACGCCTTGGAGCGGCTCAGTCGCTCCGGACAGCGGATGCTCGCCGGGCAGGACGTCCTGACGTTCCGGCGGCTGGGGCGGAGCTTGAAGGTGACGTTCCTCCCGTTGCCAGCCCATCCCGGGAGAACGCCCTGGGCGCTGTTGTTCCAGGAGGTGTCTCACAGCGTTCAGGTTCCCACCGAGTGGCGCAAGCGGCTCACCCCTCGCGAGCTGGACGTGGTTCAGCGCGTCTTGAATGGTTGGGACAACCGAACCATCGCGGAGGACATGGGAAGCTCGCTGAACACGTTGAAGACGCACCTGAAGCGGGTCTTCGTCAAGCTGGCCGTGCCCAGCCGCGCCAAGCTGATCCTCCTCGCGCAGGAGCAGAGCGCCGAGGCAGCAGGGTAGGCTCCCCGTGTCGGACGCGCCACCAGCCTCGCCTCTATCGGCGCGAGGAGCTCCCTCCCGCGCTGAGACCTGTCAGTCGTTCCGGGAGTTTCATCGAGGCCCCGAGGGCACGGGGTTGACGGTGGTGAGCGCGGGCGGCGATGCGGTCAGAGAACCCAGGTAGAGCCGGCCATGGAATCCGTCAGGCTGCTGGGACGTGAAGAGCTTCAGTCCCTCGGCCTGCTTGGAGGACTGCCATGCCTCGAGCGCCGGGCTGATGCCGAAGACGTTGCACTCCACGCCCTCGTTCCAGACGTTGTAGCGGCAGGCGAACTGGGTGCCTCGCTGGAAGCCCACGTCCAGGACACGCACCGAGGGCAGGACACGTGCCACGCGAGCGCCCATGGGCTCGAAGTCGCCATCCCAGCTCGCCTCCGTGGTGCGCGCGTGGACGCTGCCCGTGAGGACCAGCGTCCAGGCCTGGGGACGCTCCGATCGGGCGTTCAGCAGGTGCTGGGCCATCTGCGCCTCGCGCTCATTGCCGTGGGCCCTGTCGGCGTCGATGGCGGCCACGGCCACATCCTTTCCGGAGACGCGCAAGCGGCGGGCCTGCTCGCGAGCCACAGGCGCATGGATGCCGCGACCGTCCGCAGCGAGCCCCTCGCCCACCCAGACCCTGGTTTCGCTGTCGCGCTCGAACTCCTTTGACGGGATGCTTCAGGGCCCACCGGAGTCCCTCACCCCTGAACAGAAGAGCGACTTGATCGCGTTCCTGCGCCGGCTCTGATTCATCTCACAGGGAACCCCCGTGCGGGCCCAGACGTCCACAGGCGCATGGTCCCCATCCTGCTGCTCCTCGCCCTGCCCCCTGTCGACGCGGAGCCCGAGCCCCCAAGTCCAGAGCGTCCCTATGCCGAGGTGGTCGCCGGGTTGGAGGCCCGACGACAGGACTTCGGCACACGGTGGCACCAGCCCGGCGTCAAGCGCACATCCCTGCGGGACGAGGCCCGTTCAACCGTACTGGATGCCATCACCCGACAGCTGATGCCGGCCTGGTACGGCACGCCCTGGGATTTCTACGGCCACAGCCAGACTCCCGGAACCGGGAGCATTGCCTGTGGCTACTTCGTCTCCACCGTACTGCGGGACGCGGGCTTCCGAATCGAGCGCGTACGGATGGCCCAACAGCCCGCCGAGCACATCGTGAAGACGCTGGCACCCGCGCTGAAGACCTGGCGGTTTCGCGACCGTCCTGTGTCCGAAGTCATCGACCGGTTGAGGAGCGCCGGTGCCGGGCTCTACGTCGTCGGACTCGACTACCACGTCGGGCTCCTCTGGAACGACAGCGCGAAGGTATGGATGTGTCACTCGTCCTACCTGGGCGAAGCCAAGGTCGTCTGCGAGGACGCGCTCACCTCCCCGGCGATGGTGTCGCGCTACCACGTCGTCGGGAAGCTGCTCGAGGACGGGATGATGGACGCCTGGATGAAGGGGCGGGCTCTCCCGACCTTCATCCCGTAGCCCAGGTGGAACCCAAGACTTCCGGAATGACACGGCACCTCAGGCATCAGGACTGCCCGCGGGATGACGTGCTCTCCCGGACCGGTGCGGCGCCGCCGGTCAGCAGGTTGATCAGCCCATGCGGTGCGTTGTCATCGTTGAAGCAGAGCGTGTGGATCCTCGCGGCCTCGGCTGAGGCATCCACGCTCCTCAGGAACATGGCCTCCTCGTACTCGGCGACCGCGGCATCGAAGTCGCCCCGGTGCGCGGCCAGGGCCTTGCCCAGCTCGGCGCCGTCGTACATCGCGAGGTTCGCGCCCTCACCGTCGGGCGGGTTCAGATGCGCGGCGTCGCCGAGCAGTGTCACACCGGGCACGTGAGTCCACCGATGTCCTGGCGGGAGCGCATGGATCTTCCGGAGGACGGGGGCTGTCTCACCGTCGGTGATCAGCGCGGTGAGCTCTGGCGCCCAGCCGTCGAACTCCGCCGCGACTCGAGCCTTCACCTCCTTCGGGTCGGAGAAGTCGATGTCCGTGAACCACTCCTGCGGCCGGCTGAGCGCGACGTAGGTGTGCAGGACGCCGTGGGGCTCGCGGTGGGCGAGGATGGCCTTGCTGGGTGCGAGGACGTAGAGGGCTCCTCCTCCGACGAGCTTCGCGCTGGCCGGGTGGCGTGCGTCGGCGTCGAGCAGGTAGGTCTCGACGAACGAGGTGCCGACATACGCGGGCTTCGCGTCGGACAGCAGCGGCCGGACCTTCGACCAGGCGCCGTCCGCGCCCACCACGAGGCTCGCCGTCACGCTCGCCCCATCCGCGAACGTCAGCGTGTGCTGCCCGCCGCCGAGCGAGCGGATGGACGTGACCTTGCGTCCCCACTGCACGGTGCCGTCAGGCAGCGAGTCGAGGAGGATGCGCCGCAGTTCGCCGCGCGGCACCTCGGGGCGAACGCCGCTGCCGACGTCGTCGTCGCCCGCGCGATGCCCGAAGTCCCCGCCTCCGCCACGCCCCAGGAATCGCTTCGCGGGCTCGCCGTCGCGGTGTTCGAGACGGTCGATGCGCATCCGTGGGTGGGCGCGCAGCTCTCTCGCGCCCCGTGGGAGTCTCCGATGCTGCGGATCTTCGAGCGCATCGGGCACCAGCTCCAGGCGATGGGGCTTTCAGACAGAGCCTGGTTCACGGCGGGGTCGACGCTGATGAGCTACATCGTCGGCGTGAGCATCCAGAATGCCGCGAACGGCCGCATGCTCGATCCGTCCGTGGACCGCGTTGAGTTCCTCAACACGGTGTCGGCCCGGTGGAAGGAGCTCGACGCGAATGAGTATCCGTTCACCCGCAAGCTCGCCGCCCAACTGCCCGGGCACGACGACCTCGCCGAGTTCCTGGCCGGCATCGATCTCATCCTGAAGGGGATCGCGGCCTCCCGCTAAAGGCGGTTCCCCTGGCGTCCGCGGGAACCTACTTTGGCGGGATCGTGTCGAACCGCGGCACCCCGTCCGCCACGTCGTAATAGTCGCCCTTGTTGGCCATGTAGACATGGACGGCGATGCGGGTGTGGGTAGGCGTGTCGAAGGCTCCCAACGCGATTCCCATCCAATCGCGTTGAAGCGGATCCCAGAACAGCGACGAGCCGCAGACAGAGCAGAACCCGCGACGCGCCTTCTCGGACGACTGGAACCAGCCGACCTTGTCCGCGCCCTCGATCGTGACGGCGGAGCGCGGCACGTCGGTCGAGACGAAGTAGTGGCCCGAGTGCTTGCGACACCGGGTGCAGTGGCAGGCGTCAGGGGCGGGCAGCTCGCCCTCCACGGTGAAGCGGACCGCGCCGCACAAGCAGGAACCGCGATGCATGGACGACCTCCTCTCGACACCCGCTTCGGTCAGCGCATGTCCTCCGGCCACTTGCGCTCCACGCCGGTGGGGTTCTGATTGTACAGCTCCGCGAGCCGGGCCTTCACCTCCTCCACGGTGCCGACGATGACGTAGCTCCGCGTCTTGATGTCCTCCGGCACGCCGCCCGACATCCCGAAGGTGACGCTGAGCTTGGAGCAGTCGTCCGTGGGGTTGTTGAGGTCGAACTGGTGCAGGCGGTACTGGAGGTCCGGCAGCGCCTCGTCCGGCGACCAGATGGCCATGGCATGCTTGCCGTCCTCCGTGGCGACGATGAGCGGCACGTTGCCCGCCTCATCCTTGAAGCCGCCCGGCTTCGGGTCCTCCGAGTGCACCCGGGGGTACTCGCGCGACTCGCCCGTCGCCGGGTCGAAGCGGTAGTGCTTCTCGAACTCGCGGTTGACGTAGGTGGTGGGGGCCTCGACGTAGGCCGTGTCGTGGGGCGCGGCGAGGTGGATGTGGCTGTCGTACTGGATGACGTTGTCGTGACCGCCCACGCCGACGGTGATGTCCTTGGTGATGAGATCCTCGGAGACCAGGGTCGTGTTCTTGGCGTGGGAAACGCCGTTGTACGGGCCCGCCTCCTCTCCCGGCTCCAGCCAGTAGGCGGGATGCACGGTGCTGGTCATGTGGCCCGGCTGCGCGCCGTAGCCCACCACCTGCGTCGTGGAAATGGGGTCCGTGCCGTTCCGGTGGCTCCCCGCCTCGGTGGGCATCAGGGCCTCGTTGTAACCGTCCAGGGAGAAGGCCACCTGCATCTGCCGGCCATGGTCCTTGTTGTTGATGTACTCCTTGCCGTCGTAGACGAGGCGGGTCACAGCGCCGCCGTGGCTCGCGGAGGTGCCCATTTGCACCGTCGCGTTGCCGAAGGAGGTGTCCCCGTTCAACGGGCCGGTGGTGCCGTAGGGGCCCGTGGGCTGCTGGACGCCCCCTGGGTCCTGCGTCGGCGCCGCGGTCATGTCCCCGCCGGGCCACGTGGTGCCCAGGCGCTGTCCATCCTTGGAGAAGGCCTGCACCTTGCCGCCAAGGTCGGCGAGGTAGCCGTTCTGGAACTCCTGGAAGGGCACCGCGTCGGGCTTGCCGGAGGCGACCCGGGCGTCACGGAACGCCTTCACCATCGGATCATCGAGGAAGGGCGGACGGGTCTTCACGGCGTCCTCGAGGCCGGAGTTGGGGTAGCCCAGGCGGGAGTTGGTGCCCTGCCGGCCATGGGTGAAGGTGTTGTCCGAGTAGGCCTTGCAGATGTCGCCGTGCACCTCGAAGGACACCCACTGGTTGCGGTCCTCGGGCTTCAGGGCCTGGCCTGGAGGCGGACGGCAGAAGGTGTAGAGCTGCATCTGCCGCTCGCCGGTGGCGGGGAAGTCCTGGAAGAAGGCGGGGACGTTCTCGTTGCCGGACACGGTGGAGCGGCCCGCGGCATACATGGGCGAGCGGGAACCATGCATGGCCTGGTCGGCGGCGAGGTCCGGCAGGGTGGTGCCGCGCTTGCGGGTGAGCTCGGCCTCCGCATTGCCTTTGAATTGTTCGCACCAGGCCTGCCAATCATCCACGGACGGGTTGGACACGTCCGGAGGAGGCGTGCTCTCCGCCAGGGCCCTGTAGGACGAGGATGTCGAGGGCCGGGACCGCGGTTCGAAGCTGCTGTGGAAGAACAACTCCCGGAGCGTGCGCTCGGCGGTGGAGTCCTGGGACGTCGTTGCCTGCGACGCCGGCTCCGAAACCGAAGACACGCGGATACCGTTCTGACCCGATTGGAAACGAGAAACACTGTCCATGTGAGCCTCCCCCCTGAGGCATGCCGCGATATCCGCTGCACTCATGACGATGGCCGGGGGAATCCATTGCCGAACTGCTGAATCGGCCCCGGCCGAACGGGACTTCAGTGTAAAAGCGGGAATCACCACCCGCAGTTCGACCGGGATGAGCAGCGATGACAGGAACGAATGTACGAGCCGTCGTGTGCGCGGTCTTCTCCCTCCTCGTGGGCTGCTCGACGCAGCCCCCCCCGGAGCTGGCGGAAGCGCGAGCGGCCGCGGTCATGCAAGACGCCAATTTCGCCGACTCGGTCTTTGTCAGTGGCCTCCAGGGCCCCACCACCATGACCTTCGCGCCTGACGGGCGCCTGTTCATCTCGGAGAAGAATGGTTCGCTGCGTGTCGTCGTGAACGGCCAGCTTCTGGCGACTCCGTTCATGACGCTCGCCGTGGACAACGACAACGAGCGTGGGCTGATGGGCGTCGCGTTCGATCCCAACTTCGCCAGCAACCACTATCTCTACGTCTATTACACGTCGGTCGCCGGCAGCATCCACAACCGGGTCAGCCGCTTCACCGCCAACGGCAACGTGGTGGTTCCCGGAAGCGAGCTGGTGCTCGCCGACTTTCCGACGCTCGACGCCGCCAACCACAACGGCGGCGCGGTCCGCTTCGGACTCGACGGCAAGCTCTATGTCTCCGTCGGAGAGAACGCGGTCTCCTCCAATTCGCAGAGCCTGAACACGCCGCTCGGCAAGCTGCTGCGCTTCAACCCGGACGGCAGCATCCCCACGGACAATCCGTTCTATGCGACCGCCACCGGGCTCGCGAAGGCGACCTGGGCGATGGGACTGCGCAACCCCTTCACCTTCGACGTTCAACCCGGCACGGGCATCCTGTTCATCAACGACGTGGGCGAAGGCGGCTGGGAAGAGATCAACCGCGGCCAGGCCGGTGCCAACTACGGCTGGCCGATGACGGAGGGCTATTTCACGAACCGCCCGGAGCTCACGCAGCCGTTCCATGCGTACCCGCATGGCTCCGGCACGGCCGCCGGCAACTGCATCGCGGGCGGTGCCTTCTACAATCCACCCGTCTCGGCCTTTCCCAGCGCGTATGTCGGTCAGTACTTCTTCGCGGACTACACCAACAATTGGATCGCGCGCATCGACCCGAACACCGGTGCGAATTCGCTCTTCGCGACGGCCGCCGCGGGACCCGTGGACCTCGATGTCGGGCCCGATGGCGCGCTCTACTACCTGGCGCGCGGCTCGGGCCAGGTAGGCCGCATCGCCTACACGGCCTCGCTGCCGCCGAGCATCGCGCAGCAGCCGGCGAGCACGTTGGTATCGGTCGGCTATCCTGCCACCTTCACGGTGTCGGCGAGCGGCGAGCCGCCCCTCACCTACCGGTGGCAGCGCAACGGCGTGGACATCGCTGGCGCGACCTCGCCGAGCTACGAGCTGACCGCCGCGCAGCTCTCCGACAGCGGCGCGCGCTTCCGCGCGGTCGTGACCAACGGGCTTGGCTCGGCCACCAGCGCCGAGGCCGTGCTGACGGTGACGTCCAACAAGCCGCCGGTGGCCACGATCGTGACGCCGGCCACGGGCGCGACCTACATCGCCTCCACCAACCTGACGTTCTCCGGCTCGGCCAGCGACCTGGAGGATGGCGCGCTGCCTCCGAGCGCGATGACCTGGAACATCACCTTCCATCACGACACCCACACGCACCCGGCCATGGCGGATACCACCGGCATCGCGAGTGGGAGCTGGCCCGTCCCGAGCATCGGCGAGAGCTCAGCCAATGTCTGGTATCGCCTGCGGCTCACGGTGCGCGACTCGATTGGCCTCACCCACACGACGTATCGCGACGTCCACCCCGTCACGGTCCCGCTCACGGTGACCAGCGTGCCGAGCGGCCTGCAGGTCCTGATGGACGGGCGGCCGGTCGCGGCGCCGCACGAAACGACGGGCGTGGTCGGTGTCGTCCGCTCCGTGGGCGCCGAGTCGCCGCAGTATGCGGGCGGTAGGTTCTGGGCGTTCTCGTCGTGGTCTGACGGAGGCGCGCAATCACACACCTTCATCACGCCTGGCAGCGCGGCCACCTACACCGCCTGGTTCGTCGAGACCTCGGGCGGGAGCTGCTATCAGATTCAAAGCGAGCGCACCGACAAGTGGCTCACCGTCAACGTCGCGGGCAAGGTCATCGCCGGCAGCACGACGCAAGCCGGCGGGCAGGTCTTCCAGCTCGTTCCGAGCGGCACCCAGTACAAGCTCAAGGGCTCGGGAGACGCGTTCCTGACGGTGGTGGCGAACCAGCTCACGATGGGCGCCAACTTCACCAGCGGGGAGTCGTTCACCCAGCTGGCCTGCGGCTACGGCGGGCGCACCCGCGTCGGCTTCCGGGCCTCCGTGGGGAGCGCGCCCCATTGGAAGGAAACCGCGCCGGGCGAGCCCATCCAGAGTGGTGACGGCGGCAATGGCGGCGCCTGCAATCCGGCCGATGGTGGGGCCTGGGAGGCCTTCTACCTCGAACCGGTTTCCTGCCCGGGCAGCGGCGGCGGCCCCGTGTGCGGCAACGGCACGGTCGAGAGCGGCGAGCAGTGCGACGATGGCAACACCCAGCCGGGCGATGGCTGCGATGCGACCTGCCATACCGAGGCCAGCGGCAGCGCGGGCTGCTTCCGCATCCAGAGTGAGCGCACCGACCAGTGGCTCACCGTCGACGGCGCGGGCAAGGTGGCTGCCCTCGGCACGACGCAGACCGGTGGCGAGGTCTTCGAGCTCGTCACCAGTGGCGCGAAATACAAGCTCAAGGGAACCAGCGGCGCGTACCTGGCGGTGGTCGCGGATCAGCTCACCCTGAATGCCTCGCTCGGCACGGCGGAGTCGTTCACCCGCCACGCATGCGGCGTCTTCGGCGGCCGCAATCGCTATGGCTTCGAATCGACGACAGGCACCGCGCGCAACTGGAAGGAGAACACCCCCGGCGCTCCCATCCAGAGCGGCAATGGCGGCAACGGAGGCATCTGCAATCCCACCGACACGGGCTCGTGGGAAGCCTTCTACCTCGAGCCCGCGACCTGCCCCCAATCGGGTCCGTAGTCGAAGGCCTCCAGCACCGCCCGCGGGTCTTCGCGTTGGGGGCGTGCCGTCGCATGCGCCCCCAGGGCCCGCTCGCCCTCGACCGCCCTCAGCGCCGGATGCCGGTCAGCGCGAGGCGCAGCACCCGGCGCGCGGTGACCGGATCATTCTCGTTCGCGACGGCGATCGCGTTCGCCAGCATCATCAGGTCCTGTGCCGTGGCGCCCGCTTGAAGCGCCCCCACGGATGACGCACGCGCCACCAGGACCTTCAGCACTTTGAGCAGCATGTCGGTGCAGCAGATGTCTTCGGCGGAGAGGCCATCCGGGCCGGCCAGCAGCGCGGCGGCGAGCCCGCGGTGGGTCGCGGTGTAGACCGTCACCTCCTCGAGCCAGTCCGCCAACTCGGCGGCGGGCGCCTTGCCCGGTTGCGCGGCGGCCCGCGCACAGAGCTGCGCGACGCCGTCGCGGAAGACGACCTCCAGCAGCGCCTGCCGCGACGGAAAATGCCGGTGCAGGGTCGCCGAACCGACCCCCGCCTTCCGAGCGATCTCCTCGAGCGACACCTGCGCGCCCTCCTTGGCGACGAGCGCCGCGGCGACGGCGACAATCCGCTCCCGGTTGCGTTGCCCGTCCGCGCGCAACCGCTTCATCTGCTCCACGGCGAACTCCTCCTCACGAGACCCTTCTCTTTGACAAACGGGGGGCCCCTCCGTATTTAACACGAACAATAAACGGTGGGGTCCCCCACTTAGCAAGGAGCCGCCGATGAGCCGAAATGATGCCGTTCTCGTCACCGCCGCCACAGGACGTCAGGGGGGCGCCACCGCCCGGGCGTTACTGGCCGAGGGCCGCACGAAAGTGCGCGTCCTGGTGCGCAATCCGGAGGCGGCGAACGCCAGGGCCCTCGCGGCGGCTGGCGCGGAGGTGGTCGTCGGGGACCTGGACGATCCAGCGTCGTTGCGCGCCGCCTGCGCCGGGACGCGGGCGGTCTTCTCGATGCAGTCACCCATCGTCTCCGCGACCGGCGTCGACTTCAGCAAGGAGCGCCAGCAAGGGAAGAACCTCGTCGAGGCCGCGCTTGCCGAGGGCGTCGAGACCTTCGTGCACACCGCGACGACCGGCGTCGGCGCCCACCGCGACGTCGAGGGCTGGGCGGAGGGGCGCTGGAAGTTCCACGAGGAGTACTGGGAGAACAAGCTGGCCACGTGCGACCTGGTCCGCACCGCGGGCTTCAAGCACTGGACCCTCCTCCTGCCCGCCACCTTCATGGACCACGCGATGTTGGATCCCTCCGGCTTCGTCGACGGGCGCCGGTTGCTCACGGTGGTCAGGGCCGACAAGCCCATCGGGCTCATCGCCCCCGAGGACATCGGCAAGGCGGCCGCGGCGGCGATCAACAATCCCGTGAAGTTCCATGGCGTGACGCTGGAGCTCGCGGGTGACGTGCTCACGCTCCCTCAAATCACCGAGGTCCTCTCGCGCGTCGACGGCAAGGAGTACGTGGTCCAGTCCTCCACGATCGAAGAGGCCGTCGCGGCCGGCCTGCATCCCGGCGTGGCTCAAGGCATGACGTACATGAACGTCGCCCCGGTGCTGGCTCGGCCTGAAATCGCGCGCGCCTACGGCCTTTCGCCCATGAGCTTCGAGGCCTGGGCGCGGCTGCGTCGTGAAATGACATGACGCGTCCATGTGTCACGGTCGTGCTCAAGCCAGACACTGTCGCATGTGTGTCTTTAATTACCCATCTTCCGCGCGCCCGTTTCTCGTGGTCTTGCAAGAGTGCCGTGACGTCAGATCTCCCTCCCTGACGCCGCGGTGCTGTTCCCCCCACTGAGAAATGGAGTTCGTGATGAAACACCTTCTCTTGAGCATGTTTGGGTTCGCGGGCGTCGTCGGCGCCGCGGGCGTCCCCTCCGTCGCCGCGGCCCAGGTTCCGTCCCCCTCCTGGGTGGCCCAGCTCGGCGCCAACCTGGATGAGCAGGCCAACGCCGTGGCCGTGTCAGGCTCGAGCGTCTACGTGGTGGGTCAGACGACCAGCCAGCTCGGCTCCGACCCGAAGGCCGGCGGTCAGGACGCGTTCATTGCCCGGTACGACACCGCCGGCAACCTCCAGTGGGTCCACCAGCTCGGCACCACCGGGTCGGACCGCGCCACCGCCGTGGCCACTGACGCGGACGGCAACGCGTATGTGGCTGGAACCACCTTCGGTGGCTTCGACTTCTACACCAACGCGGGCGGCATCGACTTCTTCATCGCCAAGTATGACTCAGCCGGCAACCGCCTGTGGTTGCGCCAGAACGGCACGCAGATGGATGACTTCGCCACGGGCATCGCCATTGGCGCGGACGACACCCTCTACTTCACCGGTTACACCGGCGGCAGCTTCGCCAACGGCGGCAACCCCAACAACTACGACATCATCGCCGGGCTCTATGACACGGCGGGCAACCCGTACTGGCTCCAGCAGTTCGGCAGCGCCGCGAGCGACATGGCGCGCGGCATCGCCGTCACGCCCACCCACGAGGTCTACATCGTCGGGAACACCTACGGCAGCCTCGACGGCACCACCTCGCCGGTGAACAGCGACATCTTCCTGCTCAAGCTCAACATCCTGGGCGCCCAGCAGTGGGTCCGGCAGATTGACGCGGGCGACCTGGATGACGGCAAGAGCGTCGCCGTGGGCCCCGATGGCGGCGTCTACATTGTTGGCGAAACGTTTGGCGGCCTGGACGGCAACACCAACAACGGCACCATCGACGTGCTGCTCGCCCGCTACGACAGCGCTGGCAACCGCGACTGGAGCCGCATGCTCGGAGGCGGGCAGCCCGACTACGCGTTCGGCGTCGCCGTCTCCTCGAACAACGTCGTGCAGGTGGTCGGCTACACGGGCGGGCTCGCCGGCATCCCGTATGCGGGCGCCTCCGATGCCTTCCTCACCCGCTACGACGCGCTCGGCACGAAGCTGGGCACCCAGACCCTGGGCACCTCGCGCCAGGACGTCGCCCGCGGCGTGGCCGTGGACGCTTCCGGCAACGCCTACGTCGCGGGACAGACGGGCGGAAGCCTTGGCGGCAATACCAGCGCCGGTAGCAACGACGCCTTCCTCGCCCGCTTCTGAGCAAGGCCTCTGACGAAAGCCCGGCAGGGCCCATCGCGTTCTGGGCCCTGCCGCGGTTCGCGCGTGACTAGCGCCGGTGCTTCGCGATGAGCGCGTTCGCCGCTTCCGGATGGCCCTGGCACTCCAGCAGCGCGCGGAGCATCAGCGGGACGACGATGGTGGCGTCCGACTCGATGACGTACATCGGCGTCGTCTCCGTCAGCTTGTCCCAGGTGATCTTCTCGTTGGGCGTCGCGCCTGAGTACGAGCCGTAGGACGTCGTCGAGTCGCTGATCTGGCAGAAGTAGGCCCACGGCTTCACGGGCTTCTGCATGTCGTACTTCGTCGACGGCACGACGCAGATGGGGAAGTCACCGGCGATGCCGCCGCCAATCTGGAAGAAGCCCACGCCCTTGCCCGCGGACAGCTCCTCGTAGCGGTCGTAGAAGTCGGCCATGTACTCGATGCCGGACTTGGCGATGCTCGCGTTGCAGTCGCCCGTCTTCACGTAGGACGCGAAGATGTTCCCGAACGTCGAGTCCTCGTAGCCCGGGACGACGATGGGCAGCTTGCGCTTCGCCGCCTCCATCAGCCAGCAGGCCTCCGGGTCACCCTCGTATGCCGCGGGCTCCAGCACCTGGATGAGCTCGTAGAAGTACTCGTGCCAGAAGCGGCGCTCGCCCTTCGCGGAGGCGTTCTTCCACATGGGGACGACAATCTTCTCCACCGCCCGGAACGCCTCGTCCTCGGGGATGCTCGTGTCGGTGACCCGGCGCATCCGCTGCTCGAGGATTTTCGTGTCGTCCTGCTTGGTGAAGTAGCGGTACTCGGGGAAGTCCTTGTACGCCGTGTGCGCGACGAGCCGGAAGAGCGACTCCTCCAGGTTGGCGCCCGTCACCGACAGGCCGTGAATCAGTCCCGAGCGGATGGCGGGCGCGAGCGTGATGCCGAGCTGCGCGGACGACATCGCGCCCGCGACGCTCCAGAACATCCGGCCACCGCTCGACACATGCTCCCAGTAGGACAGGAGCGCGTCGCGCGTCGCGCGGGCGTTGAAGTTCTTGTAGTTCGTGAGGATGAACTCGAGGACGGGCAGTTCGGACGTGGACATGGGGGCCTCCAGAAACAACGGGGTCATGACCCGGGAGGCGCCAGCCGACGGAATGCCACCCGAGGACACCCTACGGTCGCGACAGAACGTCGCACCGCCATCGGAGCGTCAAGTGGCTGCCGGCTGGGTACCACGGAAGGGGGCTTGCGGCTATCGCTTCCCCACCGGCGCGGCCAGGCGGTTCGCCATGTACCGCGCGGGTGACGTTCCGAGCGCCTTTCGGAACATGGTCACGAAGCTGCTCGCGTTCTCGTAGCCCAGGTCCAGCGCCACGTTCTGCACGGTCGCGTCCCGGGAGAGCTTCTGGATGGCCAGGATGATGTGGAGCTGCTGGCGCCAGCGGCCGAAGCTCAAGCCCGTCTCCTCGACGAGGACGCGGTTCAAGGTGCGCTCGCTGACGCCGATTCGCTTCGCCCACGTCTTCGTCGTCACGCCGATCGCCGGCTCGGCGGCCATCGCGTCCACCAGACGCCGGAGCCGGGGGTCGCTCGGCATCGGCAGGCGGTGCTTCTCGATGGAGACCGTCGCCAGCTCGTCGAGGAGCACGGCCACCAGGCGCGCGTCCGGCCCCTTGAGGTCGTAGAGCGCGGGACGCGTCGCCAGGCGCAGCAGGAGCTCACGGAAGAGCGGCGTCACCGACACCGCGCAGCAATCCTTCGGAAGGTTCGGCGCCGAGCGCGGCTTGAGGAAGACACTGTAGCCTTCGAGCGGCGCGCGACCCCGGATCCGGTGCGTCACGCCCCCGGGGATCCACAGCGCGGATTGCGGCGGGACGATCCAGAGGGCGTTCGACGCTTCGCAGATCATCTCTCCGCGCACCAGGTACATGAGCTGCGATTCGCGGTGCTCGTGGGGTTCGCTCTCGATCCCCCCGCTCGCCATGCGGATCCCGATCGCGTTCGCCGGCCGCTCGACCGCGGTCTTCAACCGTCCACGCGCATCGAGCGTGAACCGGCTCCCGAGCGCCTCGAGCGAAGCCACCGCGCCAGGAGGTCCGTTCGCCACCTGGACGTCTCCGCTGAACGTCCAGCTCGTCGGATCCACGGGCCGTGTCGCCTTCGATTTCCGCCGCTTCGCCGCCATGACCGTTTTGATAAACAAATTGTCCTGACTGCGCAATGCGGCCAGGGGCGCGACTCCCTATCGTCTCCCGCATGCCGTCGCCATCCACCGCGCCTTCGGGCGTCGTCGAGTCCATGTTCCATCGCCTCGTCTCGCGCCGCGCCAGGGTTCGCGAAGTCGAGTCCGTGGGAGATGCGTTCCGCCTCGTCACGATTGAGGGAGAAGACCTTGAAGGCCGCCGCTGGACACCCGGCGACATGATCCAGATCGGCTTCGCCGGCCTGGCCGGGCGAGCGTACACACCGCTCTCCTTCGAGCCTCGAACCGGCACCGCCACGTTTCTCGGGTTCGTTCACGGCCAGGGCATCGCGTCGAACTGGCTCGCGTCGGCGACCATGGGAGAGCCGCTCTTCCTCGTGGGCCCGCGTTCGGCGCTGGACCTCGCCTCCGTCGGGCGGCCGTTGTTCTTCTTCGGCGACGAAACCTCGTTCAGCACCGCGGCCGCGCTTCGAGCGACACCCGAGGGAATCCGGGAGGTGGCGTTCTCGTTCGAGGTGGAATCCACCGAAGCCTCGCGCATCGCACTCGAACGGATTGGCGTCACCACCGGTGTGACGCTGACCGCGCGCGAGCCGGAGGCTGTTCACCTCGATCGCATCGAGAACGAACTCATGCGCGCGCTGCTCGCCGAACCGCGGACGCGGTGTGTCTTCACCGGGAAGGCTCCGTCAATCCAGCACCTCTACAAGGCAGTGCGGCGAGCAGGCATCTCCGCGAAGCAGGTCACCAACGTCGCCTATTGGGCGCCAGGCCGAAAGGGATTCTCCGGTGTTCAGCGCTAATGACCATGACAGGGGTCCCCTGTCCGTCCTGCCCGACGAACGGGTGCGCGCCGTGCTGCGGCGACTCCACGGCGAGGCCGAACGGCAGATGCCGGGCGTCCTCCTCCACCTCCTGCCACAGCTGCCGCGGATGCTCCTCGGCCGCCCCATTGACAAGCCGGGCACCGAGCACGTCTTCGCGGACAAGTACCTCGCGATCGAGCGCGCCCAGGGCGCCTTCTGCTACCTGACGGCGCGGGCGCTCCGCGCCAGGACCGTCGTCGAGTTCGGCACGTCCTTTGGCGTCTCGACGCTGTGGCTGGCGGCGGCGGTGCGCGACAACGGCGGCGGCCGTGTCATTGGCACCGAACTCCTGCCGGAGAAGGCGCGGCGCGCGCAGGCGAACCTGGAGGAGGCGGGGCTCGCGTCCTTCGCGGAGATTCGCGTGGGTGACGCGACGGAGACGCTGCGAGCGGACCTCGGCGAGGTGGACTTCATGCTCAACGATGGGTTCCCCGTGCGGGCGCTCGACGTGCTCAAGCTCGTCGCCCCGGCCCTGCGTCCGGGCGCCGTGGTGGTGACCGACAACGTCGGTGTCTTCAAGGCCGACTACCGCGACTACGTCACCTGGGTGCGCGACCCACGCCACGGCTTCGCGTCCATGACCGTCCCCTTCCGCTCGGGCACCGAGTACTCGGTCCGGCAGTAGGCGCGGCCGGGCCTGTGCGGATCCAGCCACACCTGTGGCTGCTCACCCGCGGGCGAGCGCATGGAGTCGGGACCTTGCCTCGAACATGCCGTCCGTAATGCTGGCATGCACCCTGCTTCCTTGCTCGGGTATGACTCAGCGCTCTACGCGGCGAGAGGTCCTGCTCCAAGCACTGACGGGCTATGCCCTGATCCCCATGCTCCTGCGGCAGGACGCGCTCGCGGGGCCCGTGCGCAAGGAGGTCCAGGCGTGGCTCTCCCGTACCCATCAACTCTGTTCGGAGGTCCATGACCGGAAGCTCGAGCCACGGGAATGGCAGCAGCAGGTCGAGGCGCTCTTCGCCCGGGTCCCTCTCTCCGAGCTGGTTCGGGCCATCGACGCCGACCGACTGAAGCCGGGCCTCGAGCTGCCGGATGACCGAGCCGGTGCGATGTCCGCGCCATTGCCCAGGGTCGAGGGGTTGCCGCGCGTCTTTGGCACGAAGCTCTTCGGGCTGGCTCAAGGCAGAGCCATCGTGCCTCACGGACATCAGAACATGGTGTCCATGCACGTGGTGCTCGCCGGAGAGTTCCACCTGCGCCACTTCGAACGCGTCGAAAGTCAGCCCAAGCACCTGGTGCTGCGTCCGAGCATCGACCGCGTGTCCGGACCCGGGGATCTCTCAAGCATCTCGGACCAACACGACAACGTGCATGGGTTGGTGGCCACGAAGGGCCCCGCCTATACCTTCGACCTCATCGTCGACCGGCTCGACCCGTCACTCGGCTTCGCCTGGAAGCTCGACTACGTGGACGTCGACGGAGCAGAGCCCCTGGCGGGTGGACTGCTGCGCGCACGCCGAATTGAATTCGACGAGGCCGTGCGCCGCTACGGGAAGACCTGACTTCGCACCGTGTCATTTGCACTCACCCATCAAAATACATCCACACTCAACACCCCCGAACGCCAAACAAAGCCAGACTCCGGAGTCTTGGATTGCGGGACACATTGGGAGTACCATCCCAGACGCCTCTCAACCCAAGGAGCATCAGATGCTGCGGACGCTTGTTTCCGGAGTTGCCCTGAGTTTTGCCTTCGTGGTGGGAATGGCTGTTTCCTCCTCTCAGCTCGCCCCGAGCGAGGTCGTGCCGAACGAGGCCGTGCTCGTTTCGACCAGCCCCAGCAGCGCGGTTCCGGACGAGACCACGGACGAGTCCTCGCGTTTGCTCGGGTGCTGCACGGGTGATGGCTTGTTCTGCATCAACACGGCGGCATGTCAGGCCCGTGGAGCGGGCACCTGCGGCGCGCCCTGTAACTAGCCTTCGCTTCGGTTGATGTCGCTGGACCGGCCTGGAAGCAGGCGCTGGACGCGAGATACGTCCAGCGCCTGTTCTGCGTCGCGTGGCGGAGTGGCGTGCCCGTCACCGCATGAAGCCTCACAGACGGAAGACGATCACGTCCTGGTCCGCGGGGCTCATCCACACGATGGCGTCGAGGCTGGGGAAGTAGATGGCCCGGCGCCGCGCGATGCCGCTCGGCAGGACGGGAGCAGCGTTGGCGAAGGTCTTCGGCCGCAACGTCGCGGGCGTCGTCTTGAGGTCGAGCTCCAGCCAGGCCATGCCGCTGTTGAGCTTCGTGTACACCCAGTAGACGCCCTCGGTCGGCACGTAGACCATGCCGTGACCGTCGGTGGCATGCTCGGTGTCTGGGAATGACGCGAGCGACAGACCGCCTTCGTAGTTCCACGTCGAGCCCGACGCGAGCACGGAGTGGGTGGCCACGTCGTAGCGCTGCCAGCGGCCGGGAGAGGCGTAGTTCCCGGAGCTGTGCGGCGGCATGAAGATGGTGACGATGTCGCCATCCTGCGTGTAGGCGGCGCCGGTCCAGTCCCAGCTTCCCCAGCTCGCACGCGGGGCGAGCCAGGTGTCGGTGCGCAGGTCGTAGTCCGCGGCGAAGGGGCCACCAGAGCCGCAGGAGCCAATCACCAGCTTCGACTCGTGGTCGAGCACCGCGATGACGTCCTCCGTGAAGGCATATTCGTCACCGTTCGCGCGCGGATGCGTCTTGATGGTCCACGTGTGGCTTTCGAGCGAGTACCGCCACAGCCGGCGGCAGGCGACGACGAGTTCGTCACTCTCCGGCACGTAGATGAAACCGTCGTACACGTGCCGCGCCGTGGGATTGCCCATGGGATTGCTCGCGGTGCGGTCCCAGAAGATTTCGTCGTAGTACCAGTGGTCGCGCTGCGCCCAGGTGCCCGCGTCGACCTCCGCGTGGTAGGCCGCACTCGACTCCGGGCAACCCGCGAAGGTGGCGGACTGGCGGTACGCCTGACTCCAGAGGTGGGTGTCGCTCGGCATGTGTTCAATCGACCAGCGCATCGAGTCCAGGTCGAAGCGGTAGATGCCGTTGTTGCTCGAGTCGCCGTGACCGCCGCCGTGACGCCACAGCCTGCGGCCGGCGAGGTCGAAGGCCGGCGCGTTCCACGCCTCGGTGACGCCGCCCCACCCCTGGCTGCCGTAGTCCCGCCACCCGGGAATGGCGGCCTGCACCTGCGCCCCCAGGACGTCGAGGTTCGTGTCCGAGACGCTCACCCACCGGCCATGCGGCACCAGGTCCCAGCTCGCTTCGTTCACGCGGCCGTCATTGTCACGCCCGGGGGTCCAGACGTCGTTGACGACCGTGCCGACCTCCGGGCCCTGCCCCCAGCCCGGGGAGACGCCAGCGTCGCGTATGCCCGCGTCGCTGGACACTCCCGCATCGGACGGCGAGACAGAGCCCGTACATCCCGAAAGCATCAGCAGCGCAATCAGCCATCGTGACATGACTGCCAGTGTAGAGGATTCGGCGGCTGCCTTTCACCTCATGTGCTGGGTATTGGCCGTCACGATGTCACACCCGCCGCCAATGCCTATCTCCGCCGGGCAGCACCCTCGAGGTAGGTCCGGAAGCCGGCACCGGGAGGGGCGATCTCGAACTTGACGTTGAGTGTGCCGTCTGTGTTCAGCAGATACGACAGACGGAACCGGGGCGTGCCAGCGGCCTCGTCGGTGACGAACTCCGCGCTCGCCGGGGAACTCTCCGCACGGGCCGAGTACTGAATGACGTGCCCTTCGTTGTCGAAGTAGCTCGCACGCACCGCTCCAGGCGCTCCCGGATACAGGACCATCAGGTCCTCGTGCCGCCCACCCGGCGTGGAGGATTCGTTCCGGCGGATCAGCACATGACCCTGCACATCCGGCTGGAACGTGAAGGTTCCGGCGGACGCACCGGGCGTACCGCCACCCTCCGCGTCCCACGTCCCCATCAGGAAGGAAAAGGGCTTCAGTGCCTCGGTCAGCTCCGCCGCGGGAGGAGCGGTATGCGGCGGCTGCTCGTGACGCTGTGGGGCCGTGGCGCAGGCGGAGAGCGCCTGGAGAACAAAAACACCGAGGAGGAGGGTTCGGAGGATGGACGTCGTCATGGAGTGCGAAGCGCTCGAAGGACTGGGGGAGCGCAACCTACGAAGTGGCCCATGACGACGCCAGGGAGGAACACCCGGACGGGGGGTATGCCCCCAGCGGGTCACTCCTTGCCGAAGGCCTTGGCGAAGAGCTTCTCGATGCCCGACTTCTCGGGCTCGATGGCGATCGCGGGCGCGGGCACGCCCATCGCGGTGCCGAGGGCGGGGCGCAGGCCCGACGCGATCCCCGGCTTGATGTGGTGACGCAGGTCGACCGCCACGTCCGACTTCACGTGGGTGCCCACGCCCAGGGCGGTGTTCACGTCCGCGGACTGCTTGAGGAAGCCATTCTCCAGGCCGAACTTGCCGCCCGCCTGGGCCGACGCGCCCGCCACCGCGCCGGCGGTGACCGAGCCGTGCACCCGGCCCACGTGCCCGCCCGCCGTGGCGTACGCGCCCGCCGTGGCACCCGCGCCCACCTGCCCGGAGACCATCGCCGTGGCCGTCTTCGGGTCCAGGGTGGCCACGCCTTCCGCGAAGGCGGAGGCGCCGGCCTTCGCCTCACCCTTCACGTAGCCGCCCACGTGCCGGTTGAAGTCGTGGCTCGCGCTCGCCGTGACGCCCACGCCCGTCTCCGCCTTGGCCGTCAGCGCGGCGGTGTAGGCGTGCGAGCCCGTGTCGGCCGACACGCCGGCCTGGGCCTGCGCCTTGAAGCTGTTGGCCTCGCCAGTGAGCTGCGCGCTCGACACGCCCAGCCGGCCCGCGTGCGTCTTCTGCATCCCGAAGGAGGCGTTGGGACCCTGGACCTCGGCCTGAGCCGAGTAGTGGTGCACGCCACCGCCGCTGTGGCTGGTGGTGGAGGCCTGCATCGAACCCATGTTGGCGCTCAGCTTGCCGCCGCCGAAGGTGTCCTTCTGGTAGGGCGTGGCCGGCTTGTCGATGAACATGGTCTGCTTCGCGGCCGCGGGCGCCGTCAGCTTGTTGTCACCGCCGCTCACCGCCACGTCCGAGGCGCCCGAGGTCAGCTCCCAGGGGCTGTAGGAGGGCTGCCCCTCGGGAGCCGCCGCGTGCTTCGGCGGCGTCGCCGTGTTCGCCGTGGCCGTCGTCGCCGTGGGCTTGGTGGCCGTCGCCGTGTTCGCCGTGGCCGTCGTCGCCGTGGGCTTGGTGGCCGTCGCCGCGGGCGGGGTCGCCGTGGGCTTCGCGGCCGTCGTCGAGGCGGGGAGCGTCGACGCGCGCGCCGGGGGCTTCGGCTGGGACACCGTGGAGGTCGGGAGGCTGGAGGTGCGGGGCAGGGACGAACCGATGCGACGGGCCATGGCGGGAACCTCGGGAAGGCGACGAAGGGGGAGCAGTACAGCGATGCCCTGCCCTACTGCACCCGGCATGCCGGGCCCATGTCGACCGGTGTGGTCCCATGCCCGCCTGTGGTTTCAACGAGTTGGCGGAAGGTGCTTCACGGGAGGAGCCCGCGGGCTGGTGACTGCGGTCACCAGGAGGATGGCGCCAGTCACCATGGGCCCGCGCTTGCCGCCCGGTGTGATTGCCCGGAAGCTGCCTGGGCATGATCGACCCACGCTTTCCCGCCAGGCTCCTGGAAGACCTCTCCGAGCCGCGCACCATCGCCGGGCCGAGGACGCGCCTCAACCTCGACAGGTGGGGCGATGAGAGCGACGAACTGCCCCCCGGACTGGTTCCCTTCGCCATGGATGGGGGCGGAGGCGTCTGGTACCTCGACGTCGAGGACCGGCTGAAGAAGGGCGTGGGGGCTGTCTTCTACCTCCACATGAGCGAGACGTACGGCGACACCCGCTACATGGCGTCGTCCTATGACGAGCTCCTGCAGCGCGTAGCGGAGGGTTTGCACCCGGATGACATGCCCTCCTTCGACACGCTCGCGTCGCGGCAGGCTCCGAAGGGGGTGCGCGTGCCGGGCATCGAAGGCCTGGTGGACGTCGAGCGCATCCATGCGAGCACCGGCAGACCCGCGCTCGTGACCGTGCATGAGAACGCGCGCTGCGAGGGAGGCTTCGTGGCTCGGGCGGGCACGTCCGTCTACATGACCGACGCGGGCCGCATCCACTTCGTCACCCTGGCGGAACACGCGGTCGTGGACGGCATCCCGTGCGCTGGGGACACGGTGCTCGCCCCTCATCCGATGACGGGACGCCCGCTGCGCTTCACCCCGGCCGAGCCCATCGTCGTCGACGGCATCCCGCTGGCCCCCTTCCACGAGGTCATGGTCGAGGATCCCATCTACTCCCCCGGAATGTCCGGCGTGCTGGCCCGCGACCACGACGTGGAGGGGCTCCCCCTGGCCGCCGGCACCCCGGTGCATTTCCTCCACGGGAGTCTCTTCAACGGCACGTTGCGCGCCGACGCGAACGTCGCGGGGACCCCGCTTCCCGCCGGCACCTCGTTCGAGCTCGCGAACGGAGTTCTCTACCGCACCCGCCCGCCGGCGACGTGACGCCAGCGGGCGGAGCTCCTGCTCAAGCGGCCTGCGAGTCCGAGCGGTGCGCCTTCATGAACCGGTGTCGTCCCAGGTAGCGCTCGAAGGCCTCCAGCACCGCGTCCTGCTCCTTCAGCTTGCTCAAGCAGATGGCGCGCCCGCCCTTGAAGCGGCCCTCGCCGGTGACCTTCAGGTCCAGGTACTTCTTGAACATGCGGTCGGCGGTGGAGGCGGTGGAGATCCGCTCGAACTCGACGGGCTCTTCCCACTCCGAGCAGCTCACCTGCGCGTAGTCCATCCGCACCTCGTAGCCGGCCTCCTTGCCCCCGAAGACGAGCGCCGGGAAGAACTTCTCCACGTGCTGCCGCTCCTCGTCCGTGGACGGCTCGTAACGGCAGGCGAGCGCCAGGTCATGGGCCTGGGAGAAGCGCGCCTCGTAGGCGCCCCACAGCCGCGCCTCGATGGCCTCCGCGTCCTCGAAGGCCTCCGCCCACGAGGACTCCACGGGCTCCAGGAGCACCTGCGCCATGTCCGCGGGCTTGAGGTGGACGCCCACGTTCTCCATGCGCGCGCCCAGCGGCGGGTGTGAGTCGAACGGATGGGGCGTCACGGCGCCCTGCAGGTCGTCGTGCACCGCCTCCGACTGGGCGTATTCGGAGAAGCCGTGCGCGACCCGCTGGGAGATGCCCACCGACTGGTGCTGCTCGTCCTGGGCGAAGAGCTTCGCCTCCACGCGGTCCCGGAAGCTCGAGTACGCGCCCACCTTCACCAGCGAGCGGGCGATGTCCTGCCCCGACGTGACACCCGCCGCCAGCCGGTCCGCCGCGAGCTCGCTGGCGCGACGGCTGCGGCCCAGGGACAGCTCGAACAGCCCGCGATAGGCCGCCATGAAATAGAAGACAGGGCGCGTCACGCCGCCCTCGTACAGCGTCTCCAGGTAGTGGCCGAAGTGCGAGAGCATGGGCGCCAGCCGCTTGCCGTGCCCCGTGTCGCCGCCCAGCAGGTGCCCCATCTCGTGCGCCAGCACGGCCTCCGCTTCGGAGCGCTCCAGCAGGCGCAGCAGGGACAGGCTCACGAAGAGGGTACGGCCGGAGAGGATGCGCCCGTCCACGCGCACGTCGTTCTCCGTGACGAAGAAGTTGGTGTCGATGCCCGCGAGGATGTGGTCGGGCGGCGTCGTCTGGAGCCGCTCGCACAGCCGGCGCACGCAGGCCCACAGCTCCGGGGCGCGCGCTTCGGGCACCTCTTCCGCCTCCACGTCGAAGTCCATGGGCGGGCGGCGGAAGATGGCCACCACCACCAGGAAGACGGCGGCCGCCGCCATGAGGGCCATGATGCCGATGAGCTTCGGGTAGTAGCGATCGGCCCAGAGCGCGGTCACCCAGTAGGAGAGCCACACCAGCAGCACACCCTGCCCCAGCACCTGGAGCGCGCTGGCGACCCGGAGCACGAGCCAGCCCACCACGAAGCTGCCGTACTGGAAGGGACGCGAGATGAACGCCGCCAGGCCGCACAGGAGCGCGACCGCCGTGGAGGCAAGCCCGAGCGCCAGCAGGACCCAGGAGGCCAGGTACGCCCACCCGAACTGCTTCGCGTCCGAGCACGCTTCGCCCAGGCTGTTGCGGTAGCGCGCCAGGTCCTCACTGTCGCTCGTGCAGGCCGCCGACGCGGGGACCTCGCGGTAGAAGGCGAGCGCCTCCTGGCGGTCCTCCGCGCTCAACTCCGTGTCGCGTCCAATCTGCTTCTCGATGACTTCGAACACCTGCGCGTCGAAGCGGTCGGAGGCATGACCGGAGAACCAGAGCCCGAACAGCGGCAGGGCGAAGAGCAGCAGCGCGGGCAATACGAGGCTGCGGACGAAACCAGGGGATTTACGAGAGGAGGCCATGGGAATTGTCGAACCAGCATAGCGCGGCGCACGCCCTGCCCCATCCCCTGCTCCGTCTCTATCGCGACATGGCCGACCTCGAAGCCATGGAGCGCCTCATGGCGCGGGCGCATGCACGGGCTGGGCGCCAGGCGCGCCATCGTGCACGCATTCGAAGACACCCCGGCGTCCGCTACCAGTCCCCCGAATTCACCGTGGTGGACCGCGACCTCAGCCACATTCTGGAGTCCCCCTGATTGATCCCCCCTGCGAAATAGCCCCCACTGAGAGTTCGTTCTCCCGATAGGAGAGCAATCGACCCTCAAGCGGGAGCAGAACCCATGAGCCGCCTGGCCATCCCTTCTCGTCGTACGTGGCGCATGCGGGCACTCTCGCTCGCGGTGATGGGGGCCCCAGCCAGCCTTGGCGCGTGCGCCACGCCGTCCGCGCTCGCGGTGTCTGCGTCCGGGGTGCCGGCGTTCAGCGAAGACATGCTGTCGCCTGAGTTCTGGATCCGCCGCGCACCGTCTCCCGATGCGGTGCTGCTCGATGCCAGCCAGGTGGCGGCGAAGCGCGAACTCGCGTTCGGTCCGAAGGGCGGCCTGTTCGATCTGAGAGGCATTCCCGCCACGCTGACTCGGGCCCAGGTCGCCGGTTGGATCAGGGATGCGCAGCAGACGCCCATCAAGGCGGTCATCGACGACCAGGGCCATCCGGTGACGGGGGCGATGCTCGACGAGCTTCGCCAGAACGCCGCGGCCGAGCACATCCCCGAAACCTCCACCGCACGCTACGGCCTCAGCGTGCGGCGCACGCCCTTGCGGTCACTGCCGTCCGGTCGACTGTTCTTCGCCTCGCAGGACCTGCGCGACTACGAGAGCCTGCAGGCCGGCATCCTGTTCCCGGGTGAGCCGGTCGTCATCGCGCACCAGAGCGCGGACCAGCAATGGCTGTTCGTCCAGACGACGCAGGGGCCCGCGTGGGTCAAGCGCGGCGACATCGCGGAAGGCACGGCGGACGCGGTGTTCTCCTACGTGGCGAAGGCACCCGGGCGCGTCGTCACGGGCGACCAGGTGCGCACGGTCTTCACTCCGGAAGCGCCGGGAGTATCCGAACTCGAGCTCGACATGGGGGTCGCGCTGCCACGAGCCGACGTGTCGCCCGGCGAGCCCGTCAACGGCGCCAGCAGCTATGCCTCGTGGCCGGTGCAGTTGCCGGTGCGCGAGCAGGACGGCTCACTGGCCTTCCGGAGCGCCCTGCTGCGCCGGACCGCCGACACCGCGCCCGGCTATCTGCCGCTGACCCGCGCCAACATCCTCCGCCAGTCCTTCAAGTTCCTCGGCGAGCGCTACGGCTGGGGGCACCAGTTCAACGCGCGCGACTGCAGCGGCCTGACCAGCGAGGTGTACCGCAGCATGGGGCTGTTCCTCCCGCCCAACTCCGGGATGCAAGGGAAGAGCGCGGCGCTGAACCACCGCCTCTTCACGGCGCACGACTCACACGCCGAACGGGTGCGCGCGCTGGAACAGGCGGAGGTGGGCGACCTCGTCGTCGTCCCCGGCCATGTGCTGATGATCATCGGCCACGTGAACGGCGAGCCCTACGTCATCCAGGATGTCCCGTATGCCGTGTTCAAGGACCCGGCCACGCAGCAGGTCCGCAAGACGAAGCTCAACCAGGTGTCGGTCACCCCGCTGCTGCCGCTGTACGCCGACGACACGACCCTGTACGTGGACGCGATGACGAGCCTCGTGCACGTCACGCGGCCCTAAGTAGGTCGCCAGAAGTTCTCTAACAAATCGCGCAGCCAGAAGCCCTCGGCGAGGCAGCCCGCCTTGCGGAGGGCGTCCTGGGGAGAAAGGCGCACTACCCAGCGGATGGCAGCGGCGACGTGC
>NZ_RAWF01000149.1:0-25281 GCF_003612075.1 Corallococcus sp. CA041A | reverse complement strand
AGGCCCACCCTGTTGCTCGTCCTGGCGTTGGCGGCCCTCTGGGGCTGTTCCTCCGACAAGCCGAAGCCCGTCGAGCAGGTCTTCTCCGACGTCCAGTTCGACCTCACCGTCCCACCGGAGACGCCGGTCGACGCGGAGATCTTCCTCAAGGGCCCCACCGCCACGTTCGGCGGCACGGACGGGAGGGGCCTGGAGATGGTCTACCAGGGCGGCCGTCAGTTCAGCCTGAAGGCCCGGCTGCCCAAGAACACCGCCTTCACCTACGCGGTGCGAATGACGGCGCCCACGGCCCAGGTGGCGCTGGACGCCCAGGGTGCACCGGAGGCGGACCGCACCGTCACCGCCCGTGAGAACGAGGAGACTGTCACCCTCACGGTGGAGCGCTTCGGCGCCGAGGGGGGGCAGACAGGCGCGAGGACCGTGTTCATCGTCCAGGTCCCGGACATCACGCCGGTTGGGGCCAAGGTGTGGCTGTCCGGAAACCTACCGGAGCTCGGAGGCTGGGATGGGGCGGGGGTGGAACTCTACCAGGCCGTGGACAATGCCTACGCGGGCGCCGTCACCTTCGCGGCGGCCACCGGCATGGAGTTCAAGGTGACGCGCGGCTCGTGGGAGACGGTGGAGAAGAGCGCCAGGGGCACGGAGGTGGCCAACCACACTTTCACCACCGGCGGCGGCTTCGAGCGCGTGCCCGTGGCGGTGAAGGGATGGGCGGACCTCTCCACGCCACCGCCGCCCACCGGCGACGTGCGCTACCTGCGCAACGTCGTGCCCCAGCATTCCAGCCTCAAGCCGCGCGACGTCATCATCTGGCTGCCGCCCGGCTACGAGGCGGACGCCACGCACCGCTACCCGGTGCTCTACATGCACGACGGCCAGAACCTGATGGACGACAGCACCGCGTTCGCGGGCGAGTGGAACGTGGATGAGACAGCGCAGGCGCTGGTGGAGTCCGGCAAGGTGGAGCCGCTCATCATCGTGGGCATCTACAACACGAGCGACCGCATCGCGGAGTACACGCCCGTGCCAGCTCCGAAGTACCCGGACGCGGGCCGCGCGGACGTGTACGGCCAGTTCCTCATCCAGGAGCTGAAACCGAGCATCGATGCGAAGTTCCGCACGAAGCCGGAGGCGGAGTTCACGGGGCTTGCGGGCTCATCGCTGGGCGGGCTCGTCTCCCTGTCGCTGGGCCTCAAGCATCCGGACGTCTTCAGCCGCTTGGGAGTGGTGTCGCCGTCGGTGTGGTGGGCGGACCGGGAGATTGTCTCGGAGGTGAACGCGCTCACCACGAAGCCCGCGCTGCGCATCTGGGAGGACATCGGCACCAACGAAGGCGACGGCGACGAGGCGGAGACGGTGGCGGATGCGCAGGCGCTGCGCGACGCGCTGGTGGCCAAGGGCTGGGTGCTGGACGACGACCTCAAGTACACGGTGGTGGAGGGAGGCCAGCACAACGAGGCCGCGTGGAGCGCGCGCTTCGGTGACCTCCTGCGCTTCCTGTATCCCGTGAAGCAGTGACGAAGCCGCCGCCCCTCACCACCCCGGATGGACGCTACCTGGTGGTGGACGGGCGGCTGTGGCGCCGCAGCAATCCAGCGCTCGGGCCCCGGCAGCGAGAACTGCTGGTGGCCGCGCTGATGCGGGCCCGTGCCGACGTGGGCCGGGCGAAGCGAACAAAGGACGCGGCCCTGGAGCGCCGGGCGCGGGACCGCGTGCACCGCGCCAAGGTGGGCTTGGGGGAGCGGGGCGCGCCGTGGTGGACGGATGGCACGCCGGACCTCAACCGGCGCCTCGTCCAGAACACGCCCTACGCCGCCTGGTTCCAGGACCTGCCCCAGGTCCCGTGAACCGGTTGTGACTTGAACGCCCACCTCCGGGTGTGAACGTCGAGGGCACGCAGCCCACGCAGCTGGACTGTGTGGTGGAGGGAGCGTTCGCCACGCTGCCGGAGCTGTCATCCAATCAGCGCGTGCAGTTCACGCGGCAACCGGACCTGACGTACGCGGACTTCGCGAGCCGCATCACGTGCGCCTTCCCGGGGCTGGATCAGGTGCTGCAGCACGAGCCGGGCAACGGCACGGAGGTGCCGGTGGTGGCTGCGGGCGCGCACGACGCCCACAACCTCTACATCGTGTACTTCCCCGTATCGCACCGCACCGCGGTGTTCTGGCTCATCCAGCACGAATACTGAGCGAGAAAGCACGGCGGTTCTGTGATGGCAGCCCGGTGTGTCCGCCACACCGGTGCTGCCGCGACTACAGCGGGTCCGTAAGACAGGGTCGGATCGCCTCGGCATTGAAGCAGGCATGAGCAGCCGCGAGGGAACCGCGTTGCCAGCAGACGCTGTCGCCAGTTCCAAGGGAAGGCCGAAAGTGACGAATGGCGGGAGGCCCCGCTGTTCCCGCACAAATCAGGCAATACCTGACGCCTTTCGCTTTCGACGTCCAGTGTCGTCCATAACGTGCCTACGCTCGACTGCTGCGGTGGGCGGGAGAACCTGGAGCTTGCCAGCGGTCCTTCGCGCTCCTGAGTCCCAGACAAACCACGCATATTCGATGCTGTCAGTCCCCTTTCCGGTGAAGGAAGGGCGGTCAGGCAGCACGTAGACGTCCGGACAATGCTCCCGCATGAACACATTCCGCTTGTTCGAAGCCAAGAAGTTGAGCCGCAGCAGCATAGCCACATGAGTGGACAGCTCTAGGCAGTGCGCTACGAACTCCATCGCGTCCAGATAGGGCGGGTTGGTCACGACCACGTCGAACGGCCTTTTCGAATGGAGCGCCGCTCGCGGCTGGTAGCCCATGAAGTCGCCGATCTCGATCGACTCAACCCCCGGAATCGTCCTGAGGAGGGGCTCGAACCGCCGCTGGATTTCCACCGCCGTCCACCGCACATCAGCCCGAGCGATGGTCGATATGATCGCTCCCTCGCCTGCACAAGGCTCCAGCCAGTGCCCTCCCTTGAAGTGGACCGCCTCCATCAGACGTCGTACCGCCCACGCCGGGGTCGGGTACTCGTCGAAGCCGGTTCGCTCAGCCCCTCGATTCGTAGAACTCATGTGAGGGGCGCATCCCAGCACATCCACGGCTGCTTCTTGCGCATTTTCGAGGACGTGGCGACGACGGCTTCAAGTTTCTTTCGCGGCCAAGTCACTGCAAAGAATATAGGGCGCGCCATTGGGTGGGACCCCTTGATCCTCCTCCTTTAGTGCGCGGCAGGGCTCACACCAACTGTGGATACCATCCGGAGCATTCGCAGTGATCCGGTGGACGGTCACGCCGAACTCATCCAATCTCCGAAAGGCATGTTCCTTCAGTGTGTTTCCGGAACAGTTCGGACAGGCCTTGTATTTACCAAGCGGACTGCCAACGCCCTTCCGAAGAGTCTGACTGCAGTGCGCACACTCAAGACCAGCACCAGGGAGAGTCATGGCAAAGCCATAACACGAACTTCCGACGTTCCAAATCCTACTCAGATGTACAGCCTCACAGACCAGCCATTGACTCTGGGTCTAAATGGAACCGTGACGGAGGTCATGGTAGCCACCAAGTCCACAGCACCTCTCACCTTTCGGAATTGCCTCCCCACTGCACAGAAGCTCAAGCGCATCGGCGTATCTCGTTCACGCGCCCCTTCACGCTCATCGCATTCGCAAACCCATCTGCACTGGCGTTCAGGAGAGCCCGAGGTTGTTTAGAAGGCGTACCGCACGCGGCAGTACGGCAGGTGCTTCGCGAGCAGTGCCTCGAACTCCGCCACGTGGCGGCCCTTGAATCCGGTGCGGTAGCGCACGTTGACGCCGCCGCCCTGGGACACCTTCGTCTCCTGGATTTCAGGCCGCCACAGCAGCTCCTCCGCCTTCGGGTGCCAGCCCAGGTTCACCTCGTGCAGGCCCGCGTTGTGCGTGAGGAAGATGATTTCACACGCGAGCTGCTGCTTCGCCCGTTCCCCAATGCCTGCGTCCACCTGCTGGAACAGCTCCACGTAGGCGTCCTGCCAGCCCTCGTGAAGGACGACGGGGGAGAAGTTGAGGTGCACCTCGTAGCCGGCGGCCACGAAGTCATCGATGGCGGCGATGCGCTCCGCGATGGGACTGGTGCGCACGTCCAACAGCTTCGCCGGCGCGTGCGGCATCAGGCTGAAGCGGATGCGCGTCTTGCCCTTCGGCTCGTAGGTGAGCAGCTCGCGGTTGACCAGCTTGGTGGCGAAGCTGGCCTTGGCGTTGGGCAGCATGGTGAACAGCCGCACCAGGTCCCGCACATTGTCGCTGATGGCCGCGTCCGCGGAGCAGTCGCTGTTGCACCCGATGTCGTAGACCCACGCGTGCGGATCCACCGTGTTGGGCTCCAGCTTGGGCCCGCGCTTGTGCGCGTGCTTGCGGATGGCCTCCTGGATGCGGTCGATGTTCACGAACACCGTGACCGGGTTCGCGTAGCCCTTGTTGCGCGGCACGTAGCAGTACGCGCACGCCATGACGCAGCCGTTCGCCGTGGAGGGCGCGATGAAGTCCGAGCTGCGGTCGTTGGCGATGAAGGACAGCGTCTTCTTCACGCCCAGCACCAGGGTGCTGCCCTTGATGCGATTCCAGGCCTCCACGTTGCCTTCGTTGCCGAAGAGGCCGGGGATGTGCTGGTGCGAGGCCACCTCCACCCGCTCCGCGTCCGGGTAGTGCTCGAGAATCTCCCGGCCGCGCGCATGCTCCCGCACAGCGGGCTCCAGGTAGATGCGCGACACCTTCAACAGCCGGTCGAGCGGGCCGGGGCCCTTCAGGACGGCGGCCGGGCGCGGGGCGGGGTCCGGGAGGAAGAGGTCCAGGTTCGTCACCCGGCGGATGTAACCGTGTTTCGTCTCCCATGCACCCGCGGTGGCCCACCCTGACGTCGGGCGGGCCACCGGGCAGGGGCCTGCTGTCAACGCTCGGACGGAACCGCGCGGCCTGTGGAGGCGGGGGCCGGCGCGTCCAGTTGCTTCCACAGGGCCTCAGGCAGCGGGGGCCGCTTCTCCATCGCCGCCGCGACGCTCGCGGTGGGCGCGTAGACGCGGTGGTTGTTCACTCGGAAGTCGCTGTCCGTCACGGTGGAGATGACCGCGACGCGGCCCAGGTCGTCGATGGGCGGCCCGTCCGCTCGGAACGCGACCCGGTCCACGAGCAGCACCTCCGCGGCGCCGGGTGGCGTCACCCAGACGGAGTAGCGCTTCGCGAGCAGGTCCACGTTCATGCGGAAGTGGTACGTCTGGTTGCGCACGTACGGCACCCGGCGGATCCACGAGTAGCCCGCGCCGTTGCGCACCTGGAAGATGCCGTCCTCACTCATGCGCAGCGCCATGTTCAGCCGGTTGAAGGCTGTCACCTCCGTGGAGCTGTCCGTCCAGCCCACCACGCCGCCGCCCAGGTTGTCCGCCAGCGGGGTGAGGTCGAACTCCACGATGCGCGTGCCCGTGTTGGTGGTGCCCAGCAGGTGCTGGCTCCGCGGCAGGTCCAGCTTCGAGTACCAGGGGTAGTTGGGGCGCGGGTTGAAGCGCAGCAGCGCCTCCAGGAAGTAGTAGTCGCCGTAGATGAGGCTGACGTTGATCTCCTGCCCCGCCGGGTAGTTGCCCACGCCGTGCAGCAGCAGGCCCGGGCTGTTGGTGCCCTGCGCCAGGTACGCGGGCGACGCCAGCGAGTCGAGCATGGCCAGCGCGGCGTTGCGGTAGGTGGTGCGCCGGGTGGCGTCCGTCTCCAGGGTGCTCAGCTCCAGCAGGGCGGACGCGACGGCGGCCGCGGCGGAGGAGTCCTTGGACTGGCTGGGCGCGTTGAAGTCCCAGTTGGGCACGCGGTCCGCGGGCAGGTTCGCCAGGTAGTAGTCCGTCACCCGGCGGGCCGCGGTGAGGAAGCGAGCGTCCTGCGTGTAGCGGTACACCATCGTGTAGCCGTAGATGAGCCACGCCTGCCCGCGCGCCCAGGTGGAGCTGGCGGAGTAGCCCTGGAAGGTGCCTCGCGAACGGATGGTGCCGTTGTTGTTGTAGTCCACGTAGTGGAACGAGCTGCCATTGGGGCGCACCGCGTCCTGGAGCGTCCGGAGCGCGTGGTTCACCGCCATGGTGCGCCAGATGGCGGGACCGCCGTTCTGGGCGCCCCAGAGCAGCAGCTCGATGTCCATCATCGTGTCGGTGACGAGCGGGATGTTCCAGGCCGAGTTCCAATCACAACAATCGATGATGCCGACGGTGCTGTTGTAGCGCGTGGCCAGCGACGCGGCGGAGGTGAGCAGCACGTCTCGGTAGTAGGGATTGCCGGTGAGCCGCCACGCATTGCCGTAGCTGTTGTACATCTTGAAGCCCAGGTCGTGCGTCTCCGTGTTGGTCTTCTGGACCTCCAGGGGGCGCGTCCACATGTCCGCGCGGTCACGCCAGTAGGGCTCGTTGGCGACCTGGAACATGAACCACATGCTCCCGGGGAAGAAGCCCTGCGTCCACGCGACCTTGTCCGTGTTGGCCACCGTGGTCCACGTCCCGTTGGACAGGGATGCCTTGGGTGAGCGGTTCACGCTGGGCATCTCCAGCACGGTGTCCGCGAGCTGCGAGCGGGCGAACGTGAACACGCGCACCGCGTCCGCGTCCGTGAAGGCATTCGCCACCGGCGCCACCAGCAACGCCAACATCCACCACAGCTTCACTCCCGGCTTTGGCAATCCCATACACCCTCCCCTGTCTGACCGGCGCGGAAGGTGTCGGTGTGCCACCCCGGGGACCAGCGGCCCCGGGGTCTCAAGCGGCCGCTCCCCCCGCCCTGACGGAGGGATGGGGTGTGCCCTACCCGACCCGGGGCGCGGCTCCGGTGAACACGGGCGGCGAGTAGCCCGCGGGCTTGTCCCCCACCGCGGCGTTGCCGTGCAGGTTCAGCTGGTAGGGATTGGAGAACATGCCGTGGGGGAACGGCACGGGCGGCGCGCTGGCCTCGTCCAGTTGGCGGCGCAGCTCGGCGGGGATGCTGAAGTCGAGCGCGGCGAGGTTGCCGTCCAGCTGCTTCGGGTTCGTGGCGCCGATGATGACCGAGCCCACCCCGGGCTGCGTGGCCACCCAGTTCAGCGCCACCTGGGACATGTCCCGGCCCAGCTCCTTGGACACCTGCTCCAGCGCGGAGACGATGCGCCAGTTGCGTTCCGTGAACAGGCCCAGCTGGTTGCCGCCCACCGCGGAGTTGAGGCGGCCCTCGCCATGGGCGCCGGCCTCGCTCGGCCGGTATTTGCCGGAGAGCAGGCCCGCACCCAGCGGGCTCCAGGTGGTGATGCCCATGCCCAGCGTCTGGGCCAGCGGCACGTATTCGTGCTCCAGGCTGCGCTCCACCAGCGAGTACTGGAGTTGCAGGTTGATGAGCGGCGTGAGCGCGTGCGCCTCCGCCCAGGTCTGCGCGCGCGCCGCGTACCAGGACGGCACGTCGGACAGGCCCGCGTAGCGGATCTTCCCCGCGCGCACGAGGTCATCGAACGTGCGGACCACCTCCTCCGCCGGGGTGAGGCGGTCCCAGGTGTGCAGCAGGAACAGGTCGATGTAGTCCGTGCGCAGCCGCTTCAGTGAAGCCTCCACCGCGCGCAGCATGTTCTTGCGGCTGTTGCCGCCCGCGTTCGGGTCGCCCGGGCGGGTGGCGTTGTACGTGTACTTGGTGGCGACGACGACGCGGTCCCGGTCGCCACGCTCCTCCAGGAACTTCCCGATGAGCGTCTCACTGCTGCCGTGCGTGTAGAGGTCGGCGGTGTCCACGAAGTTGCCGCCCGCATCCAGGTAGCGGTTGAACAGCGTCCGGGACACGTCCTCCGTGGAGCCCCAGGGACCGCCATAGGTCCCCTCCTTCCCGAACGTCATCGTGCCCAGCGACAGCGGGCTGACGCGCAGCCCCGAACGGCCCAGCAGGTAGTAGCGATCCATCGACATGGTGTGACTCCCTTCCAGCGGCTTATTTGGACCAATCAATCCAGATACAGACATGCGAAGACGGCGCGGGGGCTTCCCGCGACGGAAGAACAGCGGGGTGGGCTACTGGGCCCTGAGGCCCGCCATCGCGAAGTCCACGACGTCGCGCAGGGCGTCTGGCGGGGTGCCGGCCTTGGCGCTCAGGCGCAGCCCGCCGATGGTGGCCAGGAGGAAGCTGGCGGCGACGCCCGGGTCCACCCTGGGATTGAGCTCTCCCTTGCGCTGGGCATCCTTCACGACGCGCTCCAGCGCGCCCTGGCCCAGGGCGCCTCCGGTCTTCAGCAGCGTGGCGACCTCCGCGTCCACGTGCGCGAGCTCCGCGGTGGCGTTCACGAAGAGGCAGCCCCGGGCGCGCACCTTCTGGGTGCCATTGGGGATGGAGAGGAGGTACTCGCGGATGGCGCCCAGGGGCGACGGATGGGAGCGCAGGCACTCCACCAGGTTGGCGCTGTACTCCGCCTGGTAGGCGCGCAGGGCCTCCAGGTAGAGGCCGTGCTTGTCCCCGAAGGTGTCGTACATGCTCTGCCGGCCAATGCCCATGGCGCGCAGCAGGTCGTCCGTGGAGGTGGCCTCATAGCCCTGCTCCCAGAAGACCTGCATCGCCCGGCGCACCGCCTCGTCCCGGTCGAACTCCTTCGTGCGTGCCATGCCCCCTACGTAATGATTCTGGACTGACCTGTCAAAATAATCGGACCGGGGCTTTCTGCTGGCTAGAAGCCGGGCGGGCGCTCGGCGGCGACGCCGGAGGCCCGCTCCAAGGCGATGCCCACGCGGCCCAGGGTGCCCTCGTCGAAGAGCTGACCGATGAGCGTCACGCCGTGGGGGACACGGCGCGGGGTGGCGAAGGTGGGCATGGGGCGCTTGGGGTCCGGTGCCCAGTCGCTGCGGGCCTTGGACACCTCCACGAAGCCGGTGCGCAGCGTGAGCGACGGGTGGCCTGTGTGGTTGGTGATGGTGAGGGCTTCGTCGCGCAGCGAAGGCACGAGCAGCACGTCCACCTGAGACATGATGCGCGCCATCTCCTGGGCCACCTTGCGGCGCAGCCGGTCCGCCTGGACGAAGTCCACCGCGGACAGGAAGCGGGACTGGCGGAAGAGGTTGGGCCACGCGTCGGGCGTCTGCATCTTCAGCGCGTCCACGCCGTGGGTGAGCGTGAGCTCTTCGAAGGCGGCGGCGGCCTCCGCGAAGAGGATGACGTTGAGCGAGGAGTACGGCCAGTCGGGGAACTGCACCTCCACCGGCGTCAGGCCCAGCCCCTTGAGCGTCTCCAGCGCCGCGCGGTCCACGTCCGTGGCGGGGTTCTCCTTCATCCACGCGGGCACGTAGCCCACGCGCAGGCCCTTCACGGGCGCGTTCGCGTCGAAGTCCAGCTTCGCGGATACGCTCGCCACGTCGCCCGCGTCCGCGCCGTTGAGCGCGGCGAGCACCAGCAGCGAGTCCTCCACCCCGCGCGTCATGGGCCCCAGCTTGTCCAGCGACCAGCACAGCGTCATCGCGCCCGTGCGCGGCACGCGGCCGTAGGTGGGACGCAGACCGGTGATGCCGCAGCGCATGGACGGCGACACGATGCTGCCGCCCGTCTCACTGCCCAGGGAGAAGCCCACGAGCCCGGCAGCCGTCGCCGCGCCCGGCCCCGCGCTGCTTCCCGAGGAGCCCTCTTCCGGCAGCCACGGGTTCTTCGTCTCGCCGCCGAACCAGATGTCATTGAGCGCGAGCGCGCCCAGGCTGAGCTTCGCCACCAGCACGGCGCCCGCGCGGTGCAGCCGCTCCACCGCTGCGGCATCCGTGGTGGGGACGCGGTCTCGGAACGGCTCGGCGCCGTAGGTGGTGCGGATGCCCGCGGTGTCCACCAGGTCCTTCGCTCCCCAGGGGATGCCGTGCAGCGGGCCCTTGTAGCGGCCCGCCGCGATGTCCTTGTCCGCCTGCCGGGCCTGCTGGAGCGCAAGCTCCTCCGTCAGCGTGATGACGCACTGGAGCTTCGGGTCATGGCGCTTCAGCCGCGACAAGTAGAGCTGCGTGAGCCGCTCCGACGTGATGGCTCGTGACTGTACCCAGCGCGACTGCTGCGTGAGCGGCGCGAAGGCGATGTCCTCTTCCTTCGCGGGCAGCGGCACCTTCGCGTCGCGGCTGCGCACGAAGCGCTCCTTCGCGGGCGCGGTGGGCTTGAGCCCCGGCAGCGACGGGTTCCACTGCGAGGCGGGCGACAGCGTGGGCTCCAGTTCCAGCTTGCGAGGGCCGGTACGGCGCTCGTGCAGCGGGGCCAGGGACACGCGCCAGTTGCCGGCGGCCTGGGTGCGCTCGGCGGGCGTGAGCTGCACCTGCATCAGCTTTTCGGCCTCCGCGAAGGTGGTGGGGCTCACCTCCGGCCCCACCGTGGGGCCCGCGCCGAAGGTGGGCGGCGCACCCGCGGGCGGGGCGGACGTGCCCGCGTCCGGCGCCGCGGAGACAGCGGTGCTCGCGAGTCCAATCACGGTGTGGGTCAGGAACTGCCGACGCGAGCTGCTCATTGCGCGACCTCACGGATGAAGCGAAGGGGGCGCCAGTGTGCCACCGCCTACGAGCGATGCACGTCGCGGAAGGCGAGCATGGCGCTCAGCTGCTGTTCCTTCGCGTCATCGAACCCGCACGTGGCGTCCCACGTGGCCGGGTTCTCGTAGGTGCCGAACAACATGTCCCAGATGGGGAGGTCGCCGTAGTTGTTCTTGTGCTTGCCGTACTCGTGATGGATGCGGTGCATCTCCGGCCGCTGGAAGAACCAGCCCACCCAGCGCGGGGTGCGGATGTTGGTGTGGTAGAAGTATTCGCCCAGCGCGCAGCAGGCCGTGTTGATGGCGCCCGCCGCCGGGCTCAACCCCAGCACCGTGTAGACGAGCAGCCCGCCAATGAGGCTGTTCACCGTCATCTCCAGCGGGTGCTTGTAGAAGCTGGTGATGACCTCCAGCCGCTGCGGGCTGTGGTGGATTTGATGGAAGAACCGCCAGAGCACGTCGCTCTCGTGCCGGGCGCGGTGCCACCAGTAGAAGACGAACGTGGCGATGAGGTAGGCCAGCACGCCGCCCACCACCGGGTTCACATGCCGGGACAGGTGGAAGACCGAGTGCGCGGAGAACCACCGGTCCCAGGTGTAGCCGCCCAGCACCACCACGCCCACCTGCGCCAGGTTGATGAGCACCACCCGCAGGTGCCAGCCGCGCACGCGGGGCAGCTTCCACCCCAGGGACAGCTGTTCAATGAGAAAGCAGAAGCCGGCGATGAGGACGAGCCAGGGCAGCATGGAAATCCTTCCGTGACGACAGGCTGGCCCTGTCTACGAACGACGTGCCCGAATATGTCTTTCGACCTGGCGGACACTGTCACCTGGGAGGAATGGGACGGGAGGGACGGGGGCTGGCATCCTGCTGGCCATGGCTCGGAACAGCACCCTGACGGCGCGGTTGGGTTACATCGACACGCAGGCCACCTTCGTGCAGGCGGCGCTGCTGGCGGCGCACGGGGCGGGGGCTCGCGCGGGCGGCTTCCGCGTGTCGGACGTGCGCTTCTACTTCCTGCTGTTCACCAATTGGGTCGAGCACGACGTGACCCGGCCCTCGCAGGACATCGACCTGACGCAGGTGAGGCGGACGCTGGAGCGACTGGTGCGCGGCGGCCACGCGGAGGCGAGCACGAGCGCGCCCGTGAAGGGGCTGCCTCGGGGCCGCCGGTACG
Organism: Corallococcus sp. CA041A; assembly: GCF_003612075.1. Classification (NCBI taxonomy): domain Bacteria; kingdom Pseudomonadati; phylum Myxococcota; class Myxococcia; order Myxococcales; family Myxococcaceae; genus Corallococcus; species Corallococcus sp. CA041A. The sequence goes on along the minus strand of NZ_RAWF01000149.1, from coordinate 13,626 downwards.
TGCTCACCGGCGAGGGGCTGTGCTCGCTGGCGGAAGGGCTGGCCGGGCGGGAGCGGGCGCCGCTGGAGGAGGCGCTGTTCGTGGTCTGCTTCGCGGCGAGCTACCGCGACGCGGTGCTGTCGCGCGTGGAGGGTCGGGCCCGGGCGCTGTCTCCGGCGGTGCGAAGGCGAGTGGAGCGGGCGTTGGATCCGCTGCGGCTGGTGAAGGAGGCGCAGCGCACGTCGGCGGCGGTGCTCGCGGACCTGGAGGAGCGGGTGGAGGCGGGCTTGCGGTACGAGGAGCAGTCACGCAAGGCCATGGCCCGCGCGGAGCCCGTGGCGGACGTGGTGCGCGCGCTGGAGGCGGCGGGTTCGTACCAACTGCACCGGGTGCGGCCGTTGGGCGAGGTGCTGCTCGCGCTGCCGGAGGACCTGCGCCAGTTCGAATTGACGGAGGGCATGGGCCTGCGCTCGCGGCTGCTCTTCGCGCCCCTGGCGGAGCGGGCGCGGGCGGAGCATGCGGTGCTGGCGCGGCTGGAGGCGCGGCTCACCCCCGGCAAGTCGCCGGGGTGAGCCACGGAGCGAGGCCTAACGCAGCGCCCGGGTGAGGCGCGAGCCCAGGGCCAGAGCGAGGCCATCCTCGACCAGGCCCGCGGCCACGTTCGGCACGCGCAGCTTCTGCGTCAGGAGACGGCGGAAGCCGTAGAAGACATAGCTGGAGGCGATGGCGGCGGCGGCGCCGACGAGTGCGAAGCCAAGCTTCGCTCCCTTGCGCTTGCGTGACACCGCGGCGCCGGTGATGGCCCCGGAGAGGATGCGGCCTGTCAGGACCGGCAAGGCGGTGCGCGCTGGCGTCTTGGGGCTCTTGTCCCCCACCAGCTCGCCGAGCGCCAGGAAGCCCAGGCGCTGCGACACCTTCCTCGACGCAAGGCCCGGCAGGGCCCGCTTCAGGGCGCGTGTCGGCTTGCGCGACAGCTCTCGCGACAGGAACGCGGGCGCCGTCATGCTGCGCATCCCGGCGAGGACGCCGAAGCCCGCCGCCGTCCAGATTTCGTTGTTCGTTCGCATGGATCCCAACCCCCAGATGGGTGGTGAAAACTGGAGGGTGGGGGCGCATCGCCCGTCCGGCCACCGCCGGGCGAGCGGGCACTCAAGCGGACGGCGGCGCGGACGGCTTGGGCACGCGCAACATCCAACCCGCGAGCAACGCGCCCAGCGCGGCCACCAGCGTTCCGCAGTTCTCATACACATGCCTGGGGAGCACGCCCACCATGAGGCCCAACACGCCCAGCCCCAGGAAACCGCGCCGGACCAGGGTGCGTTCCCATGCCTTCGTCGCGAAGGCGGTGGAGAAGAAATAGAGGACCGCGGAGCCAACGACCTGCACCCAGGGCACCAGGGACCGTACGGGCCGCCACGCCACCATCTCCAACCTGTCGAAGAAGCCAACCCCGCCTCCTGGGGGTGCCAGGCCGGCTTCTCCCGCCAGTTGCTCAGCGGTGGCCCCGAACATGTGCCGCATGTCATCCGCCAGGAAGAAGTAGACGGCTTGAATCAGGGTCGCCACGACCAGCACCGTGAGGATCCAGCCCTTGGGCGCGGGCGGCACGGACGGCTCGGTGTGCTTGCGCAGCGCCTCCAGGTGCTCCGGGGCGACCTCCAGCGGGTGCGGATAGGACATGGCCAGCAATGCCTGCGTCGCGGCGGCGCTGACAGGCGTGCCCTGTTCGTCCACCAGCTGCTTCACGCCCTCCTTCGCCAACAGCGCGTGCAACGCGGGCGCGAGCGTCGACGGGTCCTCCGTCTGGACCCACCGGGCGATGATGGCGTTGAGGTACCCGGCCTTCAGGGCGCGCGATGAGCCCGAGGCCCTCGCCGCCTCCTCGAACAGCGGCTCCAGCTCATGGACAGCTGGGGTGGCGTGGGACGACTGTAGCTGCGTGCTCATCCCGCGAGTCTATGCCGCGCCGGGGACACCTGCGTCCAGCCGTCGCTTCAGGTCGCGCAGCCGTCCCCGGACCTCACGGGTCAGGGTCCACTTCAGGAGCGGCGTGAGCCAGCCGAAGGGGCGCCGCAATTCAAAGGCATACGTGAAGGTGACGCGCGTCTCGCCGGGGGCGTCCTCATCAAACCGCCACGAGCCCGCGAAGCTTTCGAACAGGCGCGGGCCCCGCGTCATCTTCACCGCCGTGACGGCGGGCGGCTGGAAGGACACGTACTGCGTCTCCATCCCCAGCCCGTGCCACGACACGCACCAGGCCTTCACGCCCGGCCCGGCTTCCGTCGCGCCGTCCATCAGCACCGCCTCGCGCAGGAACGTGTCCCAGACGAGCCGCTGCCCGTAGTCCTGCGTGTACGCAAAGACGCGCTCGCGCGGACAGGTGATGCGGATGGACTCGGTGAACCTCATCCTTCCGTGTTGCGGAGGAAGTCCGCCACCTGGGCGAAGCGGTCATCCAGGAAGCTTCGCAGGCCGCCGGTGATGCCCTGTTTGTCCATGGCCTTCTGCATGCAGCGCAGCCACGCGTCCCGCATCGCCGTGTCCACCGGCAGGTGTCCGTGGCGCATGCGCAGCCGGGGGTGGCCGTGCGTCGCGCTGTAGTGCTGCGGCCCGCCCAGCCAGCCCACCAGGAACATGCCGAAGCGCTGGCGCGTGCCGCGGTTCACCTTGCCCTCGGCGTCCAGCTCGTGGATGGCGGCGAGCGCGGGCTCCTCCGCGTCCATCACGTCGTAGAAGGCCTCCGCCAGCGCGTGGACGGGCGCCTCGCCGCCCATGCGGGTGAAGGGGGTGTCGTCCAGCGTGGGGACCCAGCCGTCCGACGGCGGGGGCTTCAATTCCATGCTCATGTCTTCCTCATGCCGCCCAGCGCTTCGGCCGGCGCTGGAGGCTCTTCAATCCCAATCCTTCACAGAACGCCTTGAAGCGCGCTTCCGGAACGCCCTTCCACTCCATGTCCGCGAGCGACGTCGTGCCCGGCAGCGGCGCGTCCTCCACCAGCGTGGCCAGCGTGCGGTACAGCCGCGCGTCCTCGCGGTGCGCCTTCAGCGTCGCCGCCAGCTTGTCCGCGCCCCGCACCTTCACCGTCCACTCCGCCGCGTTGTCCGGGATGGACTCCAGATGTCCATACGCCTGGAGCACCGCCGCCGCGCCCTTCGCCCCGAAGCCCGCCAGCCCCGGGATGCCGTCCGCGTCGTCGCCCATCAGCGCCAGCAGGTCCGGGACGCTCTCCGGCGCCACGCCCAGCTTCGCCTTCACCCCGTCCGCGTCCACCACCTTCTGCTGCCGCCGGTCCACCTGCACCACGCGCCGGCCGCGCACGCACTGGCCCAGGTCCTTGTCCGGCGTGAGCAGCCGCACCTGCTCCACCTCGCCCGCCCAGCGCGCCGCCCCGGTGGCCAGCGCGTCGTCCGCCTCCTGGTCCTTCATGGACCAGACGCGCACGCCCAGCGCCGCCACGGCCTCCTCCACCAGGTCGAACTGCGCGCGCAGCTCCGGCGGCACGCCCTCGTCACCCTTGTAACCGTCGAACAGCGCGTTGCGGAACGAGCGGATGGGGTTGTCGAACGCGACCGCGACGTGCGTCACGGCCTCCTGCTCGTCGTGCAGGAGGGCGAGCAGGGAGTCCATCACCCCGGCCGTGGCCTTCACGTCACGCCCGTCCGGCGCGGTGGTGCCCGGCCGGGGCGAGAAGTGGGCCCGGTACAGCTCATACGTGCCGTCCACGAGGTGCAGGCGCATGTTCTCCCTCTAGCGTCCCTCCCGCCGCACGGCCAGCAGCCCGTGCGCGGGCCTGGAAGGAACCGGCCTGTGCGCCTCGTTCCCTACACGACGCCTGTCAACCCCCTTGGCCAGCATGCCTGGTGGGGACAGGTCGCCGATGCCGACTGGCCGGGCACCCCCCATTTTCCAAACCAACTCCCTCTGGGCCGCGCCGGAGCGTCCCAGCATTTCCACCGGCATGAGGTGATCCATGCGCCCGAAGCTGTTCGCCGCCGCCCTGCTCTCCATCGCGGCCCTTGGCTGTGCAGGCAAGCAGGTGATTGCGACATCCACCCATCAGCAGCGCGTGCAGGCGGAAGCCGCGCTCCGCTCGGCGGAGAACTCCCAGGCGCCGAACGTGCCCGAGGCTGCCCGGCATCTGGAGTTCGCGCGTCAGCAGATCGCCGACGGTGAGCGGCTGATTCAGGAGGGTGAGCAGGATGCCGCGGAGCTGCGGTTCCGTCAGGCGGCCGCGGACGCGGACCTGGCGTCAGCGCTGGCCCGCGCGGTGCCGCTGAAGAACGAGGCGCGGCGGGCTTCCGAGCAGGCCGAGTCCCTGCGCAGCGGTCAGTGAGTCCCCTACCTCTAGCCTTGTGAGGAGCGAGTCATGCAGCGTTGGAAACTTGGATGGTTGGCGGTCGCGGGAGTCACGGCGCTCTCGGTGGGGTGTGCGCACGGTCCTCCGCCCAGTGAATTGACCGCGGCGCGCCAGGCGTACCGCGACGTGTCCACGAGCCCCGAGGGCCGCGAGCGCCCCGCGGACGTGGCGGCGGCGCGGGCGGCCCTGCAGGAGGCGGAGAACGAGTACGCGGAGAGCAAGGGCTCGGTGAAGACGCGCTCGCTGGCGTACGTGGCCCTGCGCAAGGCGGAGATCGCCGATGCGCGCGGCGAGGCGGACCTGGCCGCGCAGCAGCGGGCCCAGGCGGAACAGTCCCTGCGTGAGCAGCAGGAAGCGCGCGCGAAGAACCTCACGCGTCAGCAGGAGGAGGACCGCGCGAGGTACGAAGCCCAGCGTCAGCAGTATGAGCAGCAGCGCCAGCAGTACGATGCACAGCGCGCGCAGGAGGCCGAGCGGCTGCGCACGGCGGACGCGCAGCAGCGTCAGCAACTGGAAGCGGAGATGCAGCGGCGCACGGAGCAGCAGCAAGCCGAAGCGCAGCGACTGGCCGAGCTGAACCAGCAGCTCCAGCAGCGCACGCAGGAGTTGGAGCAGGAGCGACAGGCTCGGCTCCAGGCGGAGCAGCGCGCGTCGCAGGCGCTGACGCGGCTGCAGGATGAGAACGTGAAGGTGCGGGAAGAGGCGCGCGGCACGGTGGTGACGTTGTCGGGCAGCGTGCTGTTCGCGACGAACGCGACGGAGCTGCTGCCCGCGGCGCGCGACCGGCTGTCGGAGGTGGCGACGGCGCTGAAGCAGGCGAAGAATCCGTTGCTCATCGAGGGCCACACGGATTCGCGAGGCGCGGAGGACTACAACGACCAGCTGTCGGAGCGTCGTGCGGAGAGCGTGAGGAACTTCCTGGTGAACCAGGGCGTCCCGCAGGACCGAATCCAGGTCCGAGGCATGGGTGAGAACCGGCCGGTGGCGTCGAACAGCACGGCGGAGGGCCGCGCCAACAACCGCCGCGTGGAGATCGTGGTGGAGCGCAACGTGGCCGGTGCGCAGCCATCGCGCAGTGGAGGCGTGGGCGGCAGCGGAGCGCAGCAGCCTGAGCAGGGCGACCAGGGCCCGGATGCGAAGCCGCACGGCGCGGGCGTGGACCACCAGAGCCCGCAGCCCGAGCAGGGCACGGGAGGCGGCGGGGCGCAGCAGCAGGTGCCCCAGCAGCCCATGGACCACGGCGAGTAACGCACGCCAGTGCTCCCTGAGCATGAAGGTCCTCACTCCATGCGGGTGGGGACCTTTTTCTTCATCCGCGCTTCATGCGCGCACGTCCCGTAGGAGCGCGTTACCCTTGAAGTCCGGCACCGCCATGATCGACAAGTCGCCAGTCCTGCTCACCACCGAGCGCCTGCACCTGATGCTGCTGCCGCCAGACTCGGCGGAGCGGGTGCTTGCGTACCACGTGGCCAACAAGGACCACCTGGGCCCGGTGTCCCCGGCGCGCCCGGGGACATTCTTCTCTGGGGCCTACTGGCGGACGCGGCTGGCTCAGGACCGCGAGGACTTCCGCCACGACCTGTCCCTGCGCGTCTTCATCCTCCCCAAGGGCCAGCCCCTCGCGCTCGCGCCCGTCATCGGCAACGCCACGCTCGCCCACATCCGCCGGGGACCGCTCCAGGCCGCGGACCTGGGCTACGGCCTGGATCACCGCCACGAGGGCAAGGGCCTCATGACCGAAGCCCTCCGCGCCTTCTGCGACTTCGCCTTCAGCGCCATGGGCCTGCACCGGCTCCAGGCCAACCACCTGCCGGAGAACCTGCGCAGCGCCGCCGTCCTCCGCCGCCTCGGCTTCATCCCCGAGGGCTACGCCCGCGACTTCCTCCTCATCAACGGCCAGTGGCGCGACCACGTGCTCAATTCGCTCGTGGCCCCCGCCGAGCCCGGCCTCCGCGGCGGTCCCTGACCTTCCACCAATTTTGTCGATATTGACGATATGGAGCCTTAAAAAGGCTTCTGTTTGGGGTTTAAACGCCAATATCGACAAAATTGAATGAGACCCGGGCCTTCCCATCTCCGTGACGAGTTCTGGCGGAATCCGCCGCCGCTGCCTCGTGGCGTCAAGCTGGTGCAGCAGGAAGCAGTCGTGGTGCCCCGAGTGGGCCCACGGGGGGAATCCCTCTACGACCTCGTGGAAATCCAGCTCCCGGAGAGCCGCGTTCCCGTGTTGTTGGGGTATCGCGCCCCTCTCTTCCCAGCGGATGTGCTGAGCCAACGCGAGAAGCTGTTCGCCCTGCGCGAGCAGCTTCAACGCAGGGACGCGGATCCGCGCTCGCTGCCCGCCTTCCGACTCCCGATGCTCGTCACGGACTCGGCCTCCGCCAACGTCATCGACCTCTGCGAGCGCGAGGAACTGGGCTTGCTCGACATGCGCGGAACGTTCTTCCTGCGCACGGGCAGCACCTTCATCCGGGTGCAGGGACATCGGCCCCTGGAGCGCACGCCTCGCGAGCCCTTGTTCCATGGAAAGGGGTGCCGGCTCGTGCGCGTCCTGCTCCAGTCCCCCGACCAGCGCTGGACCATTCGTGCGCTCTCCGAGCAGACCCAGACGAGCTACTCCTATGCGCACGGGGTCACGACGAGACTCTTGAAGGAAGGCTTCGTCGAAGGAGGCCGCAGCACCGGCTTCCGGCTTCGGGATCCGGCGTCCCTGCTGAGGGCATGGCTGACGAGCGACAAGCCGACAGCCGTCACCCGGGAAGGGTTCAACGCGCCATCCACGACCCCGGACCTGCTCAACAAGGCGCATGCCTTGCTGACCTCCCAGGGCATCCGCTCGACCTTCACGCTGGCGAGCGCCCTGCGCCCCGACGAACGGTCCGTCTCCGGCATCCCCCACGGCATCTATCTTTCGGGATCCCTTGAGCCAGCCGTCTCAGCCTTCGGACTGCGCCGGATGCCCCCGCACAACTTCTTCGTGCTTCGTCCGGAGCCAGCCGCCGAAACCGATGCGGGCGGCATCTACCATGCACAGCGACTGCTACCGCACGGTCCAGCAGTCGCGCTGCCCCAGCTGGCCGTGGACTTCCACCAAAGCGGCGGCAGGGGAACCGAACAGGCGGAGGAGTTGGTGCGGCGCTTCGCACGGACCCGCCCTCTTTCGGATGAGCCTCATGACGGACGAAGAGCAATTCGACGAGGTCCTCGGTGAGTTGAGCGAAGACCTTGCCCGGTGGGCAGATGGACGTGGACCTCTTCGCGCCCAAGGACGTCGACCCCAACGAGCTGCCCACCGGAATGACGCCCTTGCCGGACGCACGGCTGGCACTCCGCCGCGGTCAGGCCGTGGTCCTGGTCACAGGAAGGCCGCTGCGGATCCTGCTGCCGGATGCCACGGGGTTCCTGACGATGAAAGAACGCGCCAAGCGTGAGCTGCGACCTGACAAGACCAAGGACAGCTTCGACATGTTCGCCTACGTCAAGCTGGTGGGCCCTCAGTCCGTGCGTGCTTCCCTGCTGCAGGCAGGTGAAGCAGGGCGGGCGCTCCGAGACAGGTTGCTCACGCTCTTCTGGAACACGGAAGCACCAGGCCCGCGCGACGTCATCCGCTACGCCGCGAGCCTCGATGCAGACGAGCAGGCCCTGCTGGCCCAAGCAGCGGTCGACCTGTTCGCGGAACTCTGAGCCCCGGCACCAGCTCAGCGCGCCGGCGCCCGCACCTTCGGCTTCGACTCCGTCACCGCCGGCAGGTTCGCGTCGAACCAGTCCAGCGTGCGCAAGAGCCGGTCCTTCTGGTGCTCGGGCTTGCGCAGGCTGTGGCCCTCATCCGCGTAGATGACCAACTGGGTCTTCACGCCCAGCGTCTTCAGCGCCTTGTGGAACTCGTAGCCCTGCGACGCGGGGACCTCCAGGTCCCTTTCACCGTGCAGCACCAGCGTGGGCGTCTTCACCTGCTTCACTCCGTTGATGGGCGAGGAGCGCGTGTACACCTCCGGCTCGTCGTACACCGTCGCTCCGAAGTACGGCAGCATCCATGAGTCGATGTGGTTCGTGCCGTAGTAGCTCTGCCAGTTCGCGATGCCCGCGCCCGCCACCGCCGCCTGGAAGCGCTGCGTCCGAGTCACCGCCCACATCGTCAGGAAGCCGCCGTAGCTCCACCCAGTGATGCCCTGCCGCGCTGGATCCACCGGCGCTGACGCCAGCACCGCGTCCAGCCCCGCCAGCACGTCGTTGAAATCCCCGAAGCCGAAGTCCCGGCGGTTCGCCTGCACGAACGCTTCACCCTGGCCGTAGCTGCCTCGCGGGTTGGGCATGAACACCGCGTAGCCCCTCGCCGTGAACAACGCCGTCTGCGGATTGAACCCCGGCAGCACTCCCGCCGCCGGCCCTCCGTGCACCACCGTCACCATGGGCGCCTTGCGTCCGGACGCGTCCGGCACCGGCAACACCAGCCAGCCCTGCACCGGCTGACCGTCGCTCGTCCACGTCACGCTGCGCACGTCGCCCACCGTCACGCGCACGTCCGCGTTGAGGCGCGTCACCTGCTTCCACGCTCCCACCGGCCCCGTCCACAGCTCCGGCGCCTGGATGATGGCGTCGCGCACCACCGCGCTCGTCACGCCGTCCTTCCCCAGCGACACCTTCACGTGCTCCGGGCCCTTCCACAATGTCTTCACTTCTCCGCCGCCCGGAGCCACCGCCATCAGCGCGGCCTCGCCCTGCGCCTGCGCCACGAACACCAGCCGCTCCGCCGTGGGCCAGAACAGGTCCGTGGCCGTCGCCTTCAGCCCCTCCGTCACGTTCCGCGCGGGCGGCACCTTCGCGGGCAGCTCCGCCTTCTCCCCGAACCGCACCTTCGCCGCCAGCCGCTCTGGCACCGACGCCACGAGCACGTCCCCGCCCGTGTTGCCCTCGTCGCTCATCAGCCCCTCGATGAACGCGAGCTGCCGTCCGTCCGGACTCCACGCGGGCTCCGCCACCTGCCACCTGGGCGTGTGCAGCAGCGACGTCTCTCCCGTCCCCGACTCCACCGCGTACACCCGCGCGCTCCACCAGTTCGCATCCCCCGGTGGCTTCGAGGCCGTCACCGCCACCCGGGCGCCGTCCGGACTCCACGCGTACTCGTGGATGAACAAACTCGCGGGCGACACCCACCGCAGCCGCATGTCCTCCACCGCCACCACCGCGAAGCGCTTCACCGGCGGAGACGCCTGCACCACGCCCGTCTCGCGCGCCGCCGGCCCCCGAGGCCCCAGCGCGTCTTCCGCGCCCTCGATGACGAGCAGCCCCACGGACTTCCCGTCGGGCGACCACTTCGGCGCCGCCAGCACGCCCTTCACCGTGGTGAGCCGCCTCGAGGGCCCGCCCGTCCCCGATGCGTCCGCCACGTAGAGCTGTTTCGCCCGGCCCTCACCCGCAGTGGAGAGGAACGCGAGCTGCCGGCCGTCCGGGCTCCATGACAGCGAACCCTCCGCGCACGGCGCGCCATCCTTCGACGCGGTGACGCGCACCGGCGCCCGCTCCGGATGCGCCAGCTCCCGCACCTGGAGCCTCGCGGCCTCCGCGGTCCCCGGCACCGACTCCACCCAGGCCACCCGCGTGCCGTCCGGCGACAGCGACACCTCGCGGATCCGCACCATCCGCTGGAGCGCGTCGTACGCCGCGCTGGCCTCCACCCGCGCGGGCACAGGCGCGGGCGCCGCCCCGAACGCCAGCGCGCCCCACACCCAACACCCCACCGCCACAGCCAGGCTTGCCGCTCGCATCCGCCGCCTTCCGAAAAGCACAGGAGGGCGGAGTCTAGCGGACCTCCCGCTCAGTGCAGCTGCGTGGGCAACATGGGCAGCCCGTGGAAGAAGCGCCGCCCGCTCTCGAAGCGGTGGTGGAACGTCACGCGCTGATCCAGGTACAGCCGCGCCATCTCCTCCTCTCCGTACGCGCGGAAGAACGCGGCGCGTGCTTCATCACAGGCCCGCTCGTACTCCACGCACAGCGCCTCCCAGTCCTCCGGTGGAAGCTCCCCTTCCGGCCAGCCCTCGCTGGTGAGGCCGTAGTCGCGCTCCATCGCGTCCAGCTCGCGCGCCCGCATCCTCACGCGCGGATCCTCCGCGATGGCCTCGTCCGCCATCGCCGTGAGGATGTGCGCCACCAGGAAGAAGCCCGCGTCCGGCGGCACCGCTCCCGCGTCCCGCGCGCCCCGGAACGTCACCAGCAGCTGCGCGTCCATCTCCTCGCCGCCCAGCTCCGCCAGCTTCGCCGCCAGCCCGCGCCACCGGGCCTCGGTCTCGAGGGCCTCCCGCCGCACCCCTTCCAGCTCCTGCTCACCCATCTTTTTCATGGTGTCCTCTCCCGGCCCGCGAAAGTCCCTTCCCACGAAGGTTCCCATCCACGTCTGACGCTCGGGCCCGGCAAACCGTGCTGTCCCCTTTTTCCACGACGTCCCGGCGCGTCAGGTGCACGACGCCCGAGCGCGGCGCCGTCACGTTGCGGACGCGCAACCGTGCTCGGGGGGACGGACGGCCTGGCGGCCAACCCGGGCGTTTCGGGGCTGCCGGGGTGACGAACCACCAGGCCGGTGATTGCGTCCGGTGGAGCCCCTTCGCGAACGCCGGGTGTCACCCGCAGGACGCTTGAGCGAGGCCCGGACCCGGCGCGCACACTTGGAAGCCGACAGTGGTTGCCGCCGGGCGCGGGATGACGCATCCGCAGGACATGAGGCCCGAAGCCGGTGGCCTGTCCTGGGGAGCCTCGCCGGTGTCCGAGCCCGTCGTCCCGCCGCAGCTGAAGTCCCAGGTGTCGCCCCGCACGGTGTTCACCGTGTGCCTCGTGGTGCTGGGGGTGATGGTCCTGGTGGTGCTCGTCGCCAAGACGCGCGTGGCGCTCACGCTCACCGGCATCGCGGCGCTCATCGCGCTGTCGCTGGAGCACGGCGTGTCGCGGCTGGAGAAGCGCGGCTTCAAGCGGTGGCTGGCCATCGCCGTGGTGCTGTTCGGGCTGTTCGTGGCCACCGTGGCGCTGGGCCTGCTGGTGATTCCGGACCTGGTGACCCAGGTGGACGCACTGGTGACGCAGTGGCCTCACCTGTGGAAGCAGATGCGCGGCACCGGCATCTTGCGCGCGCTCAACCAGCGGCTTCAGAGCCTGGGCTGGAATGAACGGCTGGAGGAGGCCACGCCCGCGATCGCGGGCCCCCTGCCCGCGCTCCTGATGAGCGCCATTGGCGGCGTGGTGGGCCTCCTGGGCGGCATGCTCACCGTCTTCTTCCTGGTGGTGTTCATGCTGGTGTTCGGCGGCGGCGTGCTCAAGCGCCTGCTGGAGCTGGCCCGCCCCGACCACCGGCTGCGCTACGTGCGCGTGCTGCGCAACGTGTACACCGCGACGGGCGGCTACCTGTCCGGCATCACCCTCATCTGCGCCATCAACGCCACGCTCACCACCACCATGCTGGCGGTGCTGGGCATGCCCTTCTACCTGCCCCTGGGCGTGGCCAGCGGCTTCTCCAGCCTGGTGCCCTACGCGGGGCCCATCATCGCGGGCGGCATCATCACGCTGCTCACGCTGGCCACCGGCGGCCTGTGGAAGGCGCTCGCGGTGTTCATCTACTTCCTCCTCTACGGCCAGCTGGAGGGCAACGTGATGGCGCCGCTCGTGTTCAAGCGCACCGTGCACGTCAACCCGCTCGTCACCCTGCTCGCGGTCCTCTTCTGCGTGGAGCTGGCGGGCATCGTGGGCGCGGTGGTGGCCGTGCCCGTGGCGGCCACCCTGCAGATCATCGTCCGCGAAGTCCTCCTCTTCCGCCAGGAGCGCCGCGCCGCGGCCGTGCTCCCAGAGCCCTGACGGGCCGAGCCCCGATGACCGACTCGCCCCTCCAGTTCCTCGTGACGCACGGCTCCGGCCCGCTGCTCTTCGTCGTGCTCGTGGCGGGAGGGTTGGGGCTACCGTTCCCGGAGGACCTGGTGCAGCTGGCGGCGGGCGTGCTCTCGCACCGTGGCGCGATGCCGCTTCCGGCCGCCATCGCGCTGTGCTTCACGGGCGTGCTGTGCGGGGACACCGTCCTCTTCTTCACGGCGCGCCGGCTGGGGCAGGCGCTCTACACGCACCGGCGCACCCGCCGCCTGTTCCCGCCCGAGCGCCGCGAGCGCATCCAGGGCCTGTACGCGAAGCACGGCTCGCGCGTCGTCTTCGTGGGCCGGTTCATGTCCGTGCTGCGCGTGCCGGTGTTCGCCATGGCCGCCGCGGAGGGCATGCCCTTTCGCCGCTTCCTTCTCTGGGACGGGCTGGCGCTGTGCCTGAGCTCGCCCCTGGTGGTGACGCTGGGCTACCTGGGCTCCGCGAGCGTGGACCGCGTGGCGAAGGGCGTGGGCCGCGTGGAGCACTTCGTCGCGCTGGCGGGCGTGGCCGCGCTGCTCGTCGTGCTCGCCGTGCGGCATGCCCGCGAGAAGCGATAGCCCCGCCCGGCCCCCTGAAATCCGCGAGCGGCGGTCCCTGCCACCCCACCCGGGGCCGAAGCAAGCAAGCTCACACTTGCTCTTGATGCCACGGCACGCGCCGCGTGAATCCGCTATCAAACCAACGGTTTCCCTGGACGAACATCCGAGGCCTCATGACTCTCCCCAGTCCCTCCCAGGCCGGTTCCACGGCGGTGTCGTCCCCGGAAGGGGGAATGGACTGGCTGTCCGGCGGCGGTGAGATGGGGCGGTTGATCCGCTCCATGGACTGGTCGGGGACGCCGCTCGGGCCGGTGGAGACCTGGCCGCAGAGCCTGCGCACGACGGTCAGCCTGTGCCTGTCCTCCACCTTCCCCATCCTCATCGCGTGGGGACCGGAGCGCGTGCAGCTCTACAACGACAGCTACCGGCCCATCTGCGGCGCGAAGCACCCGGAGTCCATGGGCCAGCCCTTCCGCGACTGCTGGGCCACGGCACTGCCGGTGGTGGGCGGCGTGTTCGAGAAGGCGGGCACGGGCGTGGGTTCCTACATCGAGAACCAGCGCATGTTCCTGGACCGGTACGGCTACCTGGAGGAGGCCTTCATGACCTTCTCCTTCAGCCCCATCCGCGACGAGTCCGGACGCGTGGGCGGCCTCTTCCACCCCATCACGGAGGTGACGGAGAAGATGCTCAGCGCGCGGCGCACGCAGACGCTGCGCGAGCTGTCCGCCCTCTTGGGCAAGGTGAAGACGTTGGAGGACATTGGCGCCGCGCTGCCGCAGTTGCAGCAGGACGCCGCGCTCGACGTGCCCTTCCTCCTCCTCTACCGCCGCGACGAGTCCGCTCCTCGCGTCCATTGGG
>NZ_RAWF01000148.1:0-25353 GCF_003612075.1 Corallococcus sp. CA041A | reverse complement strand
GAAGGAAGGACACCCATGAGGAGTTTTCATGGAAGACCACTTTAGCCGGGTTCATGTCCCCTCTCGAACCGTTCAACCCCAGCAGGCGACCATCCAACACCCCAGAGGGACCGGGCGGCCACGCGCCCGTGGACGCGACGCGGCGCCGCCGCTAGGGTGCGCGGCTTCATGGATCGCCCCCCCACAGTGTTGCCCACCGCCCTTGAGATCCAGGTCAAGGCCCGGCCACTCCCGCGCCATGTGGGCATCATCATGGACGGCAACGGCCGCTGGGCCGAGCTTCGCGGCCAGCCCCGGCTGGAGGGCCACCGCGAGGGCAGCGTGAGCGTCCGGGAAGTCACCCGCGCCGCCCGCCGTGTTGGCGTCCAGGCCCTCACCCTCTACGCCTTCTCCTCCCAGAACTGGGCCCGCCCGCCGGAAGAGGTCGCCGGCCTCATGGACCTCCTGCGCGAGTACCTGGAGTCCGAGCGCGCGGAAATCCTCGACAACGGCATCCGCCTCAACGCCATCGGCGAGGTGGACAAGCTGCCCCGCTACGTCCGCGAGCCGCTGGAGCGCCTCCGGGCGGACTCCGCCCACAACACGGGCATGGTGCTCACCCTGGCGCTCTCCTACGGCGGCCGCGAGGAACTCCTGCGCGCCGCGCGCGACCTGGCTCAGGCCGCTGCCCGTGGCGAGCTGGACCCCGCGCACCTGGACGCTGATGACCTGGAGTCACGGCTGTGGACCGCCGGACTGCCGCCGGTGGACCTCATCGTCCGCACCAGCGGCGAACAGCGCATCTCCAACTTCCTGCTCTGGCAACTGGCGTACGCCGAGCTGTGCTTCACCGACGCCCTGTGGCCTGACTTCCGCACCGAAGAGTTCCTGCGCTGCCTGTCGCAGTTCCAGGGCCGCGAAAGGCGCTTCGGTCTGACGTCCGCCCAGGTCAACCGGGACGACACCCCCCAGCGGGCCAAGGCGTGAACGAGAAGAACAAGAACCTCCTCATCCGCGTTGTCACAGGCGTCACCCTCCTGCCGCTGGTGCTCCTGCTCCTGTTCCTGGGCGGGTACTCCAGCGCCATCCTCCTGGGTGCCGCCGCGGCCGTGTGCGCCGGCGAGTACTACCTCATCACGCAGAAGCGCCTGGGCGCCGCCGCCTGGGTGGGCATGGCCTTCGCCTTCGTGATGCCGCTCTTGCCGCTGCGAGACGCCGCGCGCACGGGCGAGGCCGCCTTCTGGCTGACGTCCGTCTTCTTCTTCTTCGCGTGGATCTACAACCTGTTCCGGGGCGTGCTCGCGGAGGCCCCCACCCGGGCCGCGCACCTCGTCACGGGCTTCCTCTACGGCTCCATTGGCCTCACCGCGTTGTCCGCGCTGCGCCTGCTGCCGGAAGGGCACGCGTGGGTCATCTGCGCGCTCACCATCACCTGGGCCAACGACACGCTGGCGTACTTCGCCGGCCGCTTCCTGGGGAAGCACAAGCTCTACCCCGCGGTGAGCCCGAACAAGACGTGGGAGGGCTTCTTCGGCGGCATGGTCGGCTCCGTGCTGGGCATGTTCGTCGCCAAGCTCGGCTTCTTCCCCATCTTCACCGTGTGGGACTGTGTGGTGCTGGGCATCCTGGGTGGCCTGTTGGGCCCCGTGGGTGACCTGTGCGAGTCCATGCTCAAGCGCGCGTACGGCGTGAAGGACTCCGGAAAGCTCATTCCCGGACACGGCGGCGTGCTGGATCGCATCGACGCGCTCATCTTCAATGCGCCGCTGGTGTTCGTCTATGTGCAGTTCGTGAGGCACCTGCTGCCGTAAGTGCCTGATTTCGCGCCTGCCCGCCCGCCTTGCGGCGTGCGTTGTGCGTTGTCCGCCCCGGGGGGCGCGATTACTCTTCCGGCCATGCTCCTGAACCTCGGGTACTTCATCCTCCTGCTGGGCGTGCTCGTCACGGTGCATGAGCTTGGCCACTTCCTCGTGGCCAAGGCCTGCGGAGTGAAGGTCCTCAAGTTCTCCATCGGGTTCGGACCGAAGATCATCGGCTTCACCAAGGGGGAGACGGAGTACCAGGTGGCGCTGCTGCCCCTGGGCGGCTTCGTGAAGATGGCCGGAGACCTTCCGCACGAAGAGCTCCCGCCGGAAGAGGCCGCGCGCGGCTTCCTGGCGCAGCCGCCCTGGAAGCGCGGGCTGATTGTGCTCGCGGGTCCGGCCTTCAACCTGCTGTTCCCCATCCTGGTCTACTTCTTCGTCTTCCTGGGGCCCCAGGAGACGCTGTCCACGCGCGTGGGCATGGTGTCGCCGGACATGGCCGCCGCCGCCGCGGGCGTCCGCCCCGGAGACCGCATCCTGTCCGTGGAGGGCGAGCCGGTCCGCACCTTCGACGACATGCGCGACGCGTTCGTCGGCAAGTTCAACCGCCCCGTCCCCATCACCCTGGAGCGCGACGGGCAGCAGCAGGTGGTGGAGGTGACGCCGGAGAAGAGCTCGGAGGTGTCCCCGGTGGACACCATCGAGCGCGGGATGATTGGCGTGAGCCCCTACCCGCAGCCGCCGGTGGTGGGCGTGCCGCCGACGTCCCCCGCGGCCACCGCGGGCCTGAAGAGCTTTGACCGCGTGCTGTCCGTCAACGGCGTGCACGTGCAGGACGAGGCCGCCCTCTACCGGGAGGTGGCCAAGGTGCCGGAAGGCACCCCCATGGAGCTGAGCGTGGCGCGCCTGGCCCCCGTGGACGTGGGCGCCGTCACCGGCCGGCTGCCGGAAGTGGTGAAGGTGTCCCTGCCGCGTCAGCCCGGCGAGGGCGCGGCGGCGCTGGGCGCGGAGGCGGTGGACCTCTACGTGGCGAGCGTGGCCACCGGCAGCGTGGCGGAAGGCGCGGGCATCGTTCCGGGCGACCGCATCGTCGCCATCAACGGCACGCCGCTGAAGTCCTTCAACAAGCTGGCGACGGTGCTCAACGGTCTGCAGGCCCAGCCCTTCACGCTCACCTGGCGCGGTGCCCAGGGTGAGCGCACGGAGAAGCTTGCGCAGGCGCCGCTCAAGACCCGCGACGACTACGGCCAGACGAGCGCCCCGCTGGTGTTCGGCGTGCGCCCGTGGAGCTACAGCAGCGCGGACCTGCCGCCGGTGGAGAAGGTGACCATCGACCTGGGCCCGGCCGCCGCCTTCAAGGAGGCCGCGCTCATCGTCCCGAAGATTGTCGGGCAGATGGTGCAGGTGCTGGGCGGGCTGTTCGTGGGCAAGGTGTCGCCCAGCACGATTGGCGGCCCCATCATGATGTACCAGCTGGCCGCCAAGAGCGCCGAGCAGGGCCTGGACAGCTTCCTCAACCTGATGGCCATCATCTCCATCAACCTGGGCGTGATGAACCTGCTGCCCATCCCGGTGCTGGACGGCTTCCACCTGCTGTCCGCCGCGTGGGAGGGCATCCGCCGCCGCCCCATCCCCGTGCGCGTGCGCGAGGTGGCGAACATGGTGGGCCTGGCGCTGCTCATCCTGCTGATGCTGCTGGCCGTGACCAACGACGTGACCCGCTAGCGAGGTGATGATGCGAGGACGTACCGCGCTCCTGCTGCTGGGGATGGGATTCTTCGCTGGCTGTGCGTCGCGCGCGGCGAAGCCCCAGCCGCCGGAGACCTCTTCCGGTGAAGGGGGAACGAAGGTGACGCGCCGGGAGAAGATGCCCCGCAACTACCTGGGGGAGGGCGTCGCGTCCTTCTACGGTCCCGGCCTCCACGGCCGGCCCACCGCCAGCGGGGAGAAGTTCAACCAGAACGCCCTCACCGCCGCGCACCGCACGGAGCGCTTCGGGTCGTGCGTGAAGGTGATGAACATGGAGAACGGCCGCCAGGTGGAGGTGCGCGTCAACGACCGCGGCCCCTTCGTGGACGGCCGCATCATCGACGTGTCGAAGGCCGCGGCGAAGCAGCTGGGCATGCTGGACAAGGGCCTGGCGCGCGTGCGGCTGTACCGGTGCGGCAGCGACCGCGTGTCGCAGGTGCCGGTGGAGTTCTGGGCCGTTCCGGCCTGAGTGCCTTGAAACGAAAGAAGGGATGTCGCCTGTGTTGCTCGCGCTGGACACCTCCACGCTGACGCTGTCGCTTGCCCTGGTGGAACGCCAGGGGGACGCCGTGCGCGCCGTGGAGCACGTGGTGGTGCTTCCGCCGGAGAAGCAGAGCGAGGCGCTGCCCGGCGTCGTCGGGGATCTGCTCCAGCGTCACGGCCTGAAGCTGAAGGACCTGGAGGGGCTGGCGGTGGGCCTGGGGCCGGGGTCCTTCACGGGCCTGCGCATCGGCCTGGCCACGGTGAAGGCGCTGGCGTACGCCACGGGCCTCAAGGTGGCCGGCGCGTCATCGCTGGCGGCGGTGGCGCTGGAGGGACCGGAGGGCGTGCCGCTGTTCTGCCTCGCCGTGGCGCGCAAGGACGACCTCTATCTGGGCGCCTACCGCCGCGTGGGCTTCGCCGTGGAGGCGCTGGCGCCGGAGACGGCCATGTCACCGGAGGAGGTGGCCCAGCGCATGGCCGCCGAACCGGAGGCCGTGGCCCTGGGCCCCGCGCTCGCGGACTACCGCCAGGCGCTGGAGAAGCACGGCGTCGCGCCGCACCGGCTGCTGTCCGGCCCGGCCTTCCCGTCCGCGGTGGAGGTGGGGCGGCTGGCGAGGCTGCCGGAGGCGTACTCCCAGGAGGCGCTCTTCGCCCTGGAGCCGCACTACGTCCGCGCCTCCGAGCCGGAGCGCAACCCGAAGTTCCCGCCGCTGCCGGGCCCCGCGCCCACGGCGCGGCTGAAGGAAGACTGAAGCCTCCGCCTGAAGGGCGCTTCGTCGTGCTCGCGTGGGCGGAGGCGCTGACGTAAAGGAGCGCGTCATGAGAGAGAACCTTCGGATTGCCGTGGTGGGCGCCACGGGCGTGGTGGGCCGCGAGGTGCTGGCCAATCTGTACGCGCGCGACGTGCCGATGGAGCAGGTGCGGGCCTTCGGCTCGGAGCGCTCCAAGGGCCTGGAGGTGGAGTACGGCGAGGACACGCTGGAGGTGGAGCTCGCCTCGGCGGAGGCCTTCCGGGGCATCCACGTCGTGCTGCTGGCCACGCCCGCGGAGGCGTCCCGCAAGCTGGCCCCGGCCGCGCAGGCCGCGGGCGCGTGGGTGGTGGACGCAAGCAGCGCCTTCCGGAACGACGGCAACGTGCCGCTCATCCTCCCGGGCTTCAACACGGAGGCCCTGGGGCCGGGCTTCAGCTTCAAGGGCCGGGTGGTGAGCCTTCCGGGCATCGTCACCAGCGCCACCGTGCACCTGGTGGAGCCGCTGCGCCGCGCGTTCGGCGTGGTGCGCGCGCAGGTGACGGCGCTGATGGGCGCCTCCAGCGCGGGCGTGCGCGGCATCTCCGAACTGGAGAAGCAGACCGCGGACCTGTTGTCTGGCCGCGAGCCGGAGCCGCAGGTCTTCCCGCACCGCGTGGGCTTCAACCTGGTGCCCCAGGTGGGCGGCTTCATGGTGAACAGCCCGTGGACGGAAGAGGAGGGCGGCTGGACGCTGGAGGCCGCGCGCCTGTTCTCCGCCCTGGGCGAGACGCCCGTCCTGGCCGGCACCGCCGTGCAGGTGCCCACCTTCCACGGCCACGGCCTCACCGTGAACGTGCAGCTGAAGAAGCCGGGCCCCGTGGAGCAGGTGCGCGCCGCGCTGAAGACGTCTCCCTCCCTCAAGGTGCTGGATGCCCCCGGCGAGCGCATCTACCCCATGCCCATGCTGGTGATGAGCGACCCGGCCGTCCACGTGGGCCGGGTGCGCGCCTTCCCCCAGGCCCCGGAGTGGGTGACGCTCTTCGCGTCCGTGGACAACGCCGGCCGGGCCGCCGCCCACCTGGTGGACGCGGGCCTCAAGCTGGCGGAACGCCCCTCCTGACATTTTGGCAAAGCCCCCGGGGGCACCTTGCCTGTTTGGCGCGCGAACCCGGGGTTTTCCTTGGGAAACAGGCCGTCTGGACGGGGCTTGAGGGTGGCCCCGCCCTTGCTAGCTTCCAGCCCATCCATGCGCCTTCCCTTCATTGGCCTCTTGCTCTTCGCGTCCACGGCCGTGGCCCAGACGGGGCCCACGGTGCAGTTCACGAGTTCGTCCACCGCCACGAACAACACCGTCACGGTGCCCAAGAGTGAATGTGGCCAGGAGCGCCGCTTCAGTTGGCAGCGCAGCGGGAGTGCTTGTGAGGACTCGATCTATCTCTACGTGACCACGGGGTCCTGCGGCACGCGGCCCGCGTCCACGGACCTGGTCCTGGCTTCGCTCGACTCGGCCAACACGGCGACGAACGGCGTCGTGGACTTCACCGTGGGAGAGGCGCTCGCCGCGCGCGGCGGCAACTCGGACGCGGGCACCGTGACGACGTGCGACACCCAGGACACGGAGATCTCCTTCAAGCTGTGCGCGTCCGCGCGGCGGCTGGGCGGCAGCCTGGGGCTGGATTGCCAGGAGACCTTCTCCAACGTGGGCAGCCCCCCCTTCGTGGTGAAGTACGACCCGCAGCCGCCCGCCACGCCCAGCATCGCCAAGGTCATCGCCCGGGACTCGGCGCTGTCGGTGCAGGTGGATGGCGCGGAGGCGAACTCCACCGTCGTGGTGGAGGCGGCGAGGGTGGCCACGGCGGGCTCGGATGACGCCGGGACGGATGAGGATGCCGGTACGGACACCGATGCCGGGACGGACACCGATGCCGGGACGGACGTGGACGCGGGCACGGAGGACGGCGGGCAGGGGCTGGTGGGCGCGCTGGCGCTGGAGGGCACCACGGGGCCGGTGACGCGCGTCACCAAGGCATCCGGCGAGGGCAACGTCGTCGTCAACGGCCTCACGAATGGCGTGACGTACCGGCTCCAGGCGACCATCATCGACACGGCGGGCAACGTGAGCACGGGGTCCGCCCAGGTGGATGCGACGCCCGTGAAGAGCAATGGTTTGTTCGATGCCTATGTGGAAGATGGCGGTCAGGAGCGCGGCGGGTGTGCCGCGACCGGCGGCGGCATCGCGGGTGGCGCGGTGCTGGCCGCCCTGGGCATCTGGCTGTCGTCTCGGAGGAAGGTGTCATGAGCAGCACGGCTGTGGGCCTGGGAGTCGCGGCGCTTCTCTTGGCGGTACCGGCGGTGGCGCAGGAGGTGACCATCCCCACGCGCTCTCCGCGCACGGGCGCGGTCATCTTCCGCGCGGGCGGCTACAAGCCGCGCATCGACACCGAGAAGGCCCTGAACGGCAACACGCCGTACAAGGACACCTTCGGTGACACGTCGCTGCTGCTCGTCGAGGGGGAGCTCCAGCGCTTCTTCTACCAGGGCATCGGCACGGCGGGCCTGGGCCTGGGCCTGGGCTACGGGGAGAAGTACGCGGACGCCAAGCTGGATGACGGCTCGGCGGCGGCGGACAAGGCGGCGCTGAAGGTGCTGCCCATCCAGCTCAACGCCTTCTACAAGTTCGACTACGCGGCCTTCCGCTGGGGCATCCCGCTGGTGCCGTACGCCAAGCTGGGGCTCATCTACTCCCCCTGGTGGATGACCAAGGGCAGCGCCACGGAAGAGGTGGAGGGCAGCAAGGGCAGCGGCGGCAAGTGGGGCTGGGGAGGCACCGCCGGCGTGTCGTTCCTCCTGGACGTGCTGGAGCCGCGCTTCGCGCGCGACTTCGACTCGGACCTGGGCGTGAACCACTCGTACCTCTTCGCCGAGTACACGCATGCGGATGTGAACAACTTCGGCGGCGAGGGCCTGAACCTGGGCAGCCGGCGCTGGATGTTCGGTCTGGCGTTGGACTACTAACCGAAAGGCCCATGGCCTCCCGACCGCGCGCGCACCCGTCCCCGCTTCCGTTCCTCCTTCTCCTGGCCGCCGTGGGCCTGGGAGCCTCCGGCTGCCGGGGGCTGAGGGCGGACCTGGGACCGGAGCGCACGCTGGAGGCGGGAGTGCCGGAGGCCTTCGGCTCCACCTCCCCGAAGGCGCCCTCCATCACCTGGGACTTCGGGGACGGCACGCCGCCCCAGACGGTGCCGGGCGTCCGCCACGCGTGGGCCACCGCCGGCCGCTACACCGTGCGGGCGCTGGACGGGGACAAGGAGCTGGCCCGGGTGGTGCTCACCGTGGTGCCGCGCCCGGTGCTCCGCGCGGTGCCCGAGGACGCGCAGACCGTGCTGTGGGTGCCCCGTCTGCGCGGCAACGTGGAGGGGTTGGTGAACTTCTACGGGCGGCTGGTGGGCGAGGGCAACATGCGCCAGACGCTGGCGGACACGCCGCTCGTGCCGCTGCTGCTGCGCAGCCTGGGGCCCGGTCCCTCGGAGGTGGACCCCGAGGAGGGGTTCGGCTTCTTCCTCCTTCCGGACTTCGACGGCGTGGTGGCGCTCCTGGGCGTGACGGACTCGCGGGCGGCGCTCGCGGCCGTGGTGCGGGAGCTGCGGAGCGCCGGCCACCGGGTGCTGCCCCGTGAGGACGGCAGCGCGCGCGTGGAGCCGGTGGACGGTGGCAACGCCATGCTGCTCTTCGCGGACCGGGGCTACGTGTACCTCGCGGTGCCGGATTCGCCGGACGCGCCGGAGCCCGGGGAGACGGTGAAGGCGCTGGCGGTGGCGGAGTCTCCGGACGTGGAACTCGTGCGCCGCAAGGTGGAGGCGCTGTCCGGGCCGGGCATCTCCGAGAACGCGCTCCTGGCGGAGCTGCGCGGCAAGGTGCGCGACGGCAGCGTGTTCCTCTTCTCCGCGCCGCCGGTGCCGGAGGCGGAGAAGGAGGACATGCCGGTGCGCGGCTTCTTCGGCGCGCTCGCGGTGCAGGCGGACCAGGCGGAGCTGGACGGCTTCCTGGCCTCGTCCCGGCCGCTGTTGGGCGGCGCGCGGGGGCCGGCGTCGCAGCTGCTGGGACGCGCGGCGGTGGGGCCGGTGGCGGCGGCGCAGCTGTCGGTGCCTCCGGAGGAGCTGGCGCGGCTGGTGTTCGGCTCGCCGGAGTCGCCCCGGCGGCAGCGGACGCTGGAGCGCTGGCGCAAGCAGGGGCTGGACGCGGAGCCGCTTCTCAAGGCGCTGCGCGGCGACGTGACGATGCTCGTCTACTTCGACGCGGCGGCCTTCTTCCGGAGCTTCATCCAGGACCAGCGCCCCGCGCCCAAGGGGACGGTGGTGATGGAGGCGGGCCTCGCGTCCGTGCCGCCGGTGCTCCAGCTCATCCAGAAGCAGCTGCAGGACAACGGGCTCGTCTTCCAGAAGGAGGCGCAGGGCAACACCACGCGCTTCCGCACGCGGCTCATGGAGCAGCCGGTGTCGCTTTCGCTCACCCCGGAGCGCGCCACGCTGGAGGCGGGCGAGGTGCTCAACGGCCGCGAGCTGGGGGACGTGGGCAAGACGCTGCGCACGCGCTTCGGCGCGGAGGCGTTCGGGCCGGGCCACCTGTCGCTGATGGTGGACATGGGGCAGCTGCGGGCGGACCTCGCCGGGGTGCGCTCGGTGCCGGGCGTCGCGACGGCGAAGCTCCTGATGAGCCAGCTCTTCGTGACGGCGCTCCTGGAGAAGTTCACCCCCTTCGAGTACGGGTTCCTCGACTTCTCCCCGGTGGACGGCGGCGGGCGGCTCCAGGGCCGCGTCGTGCTGCGCGAGCGCTAGGGACACGCAAGCAGGAGGCAGGCCATGTCCGTCACGGTGCTGTACTTCGCCGCGGCCCGCGAGCGCGCGGGCCTGTCCCGCGAGTCGTTGGACGTGCCGCCCGGGGCGCGCGTCTCGGACGTGCTCGCGCTGCTCGCCTCGAAGCATCCGCCGCTGGCGCCGCTCCTGCCGCACCTGCGCGTGGCGGTGCAGCAGCAGTTCGTGGGGCTGGACTCACCGGTGGCGCCGGACGCGGAGCTGGCGTTGATTCCGCCCGTGGCCGGTGGGGCGCCGCGCCTCTTCTCCGTGGTGGGCCGGCCGCTCCAGCTCGCGGAGGTCGTGGACGCGGTGGCCTCGCAAGGGGCGGGCGGGCTGGTGACGTTCTCCGGCGCCGTGCGCGACCAGACGAAGGGCCGGCGCGTGCTCCGGCTGGAGTACGAGGCCTACGCGCCCATGGCGGAGGCGAAGCTCACGGAGATTGGCGACGAGGTGGCGCGCACGTGGCCGGGGACGCGGTTGGCCATCATGCACCGCGTGGGCACGCTGGTGCCGGGCGAGCTGGCCGTCGTCATCGCCGCGGCCTCCGCGCACCGCAAGGAGGCCTTCCTGGGCTGTGAGTACGCCATCGAGCGGCTCAAGCAGGACGTGCCCATCTGGAAGAAGGAGTACTTCGAGGACGGCGAGGTCTGGGTGGGCCTGGGGCCCTGAGCCCGCGTCCTAGCGCACGCCGAAGCTCGCCGGGACGGTGACACGCACGCCGCCGTCCTGCTGTTGCGTGGCGCGCTCGGCTTCCGTCATGGGCTTCATCGGCTTGTCCAACCCCATGGCCTTGCGCCGCGCCTCTTCCTTGTCGTGGGCCACCTGCAGCGCCCGCGCGTTGTTCGCGGCCATGCGCGCCGGATCCGGCCCCATGACGAGGAAGGCGACGGGCGCGCTCAGGAAGAGGATGGCCACCGTGATGAGCCAGGCCACGTCCCGCACGCGGAAGCGCCCCGCGCGCTCCTTCACCACCGACGGCTGCAGCAGCAGGTTCAGCTCGCCCTCCACGAGGCGCAGCGTCATGCCCTCGCACAGCTCCACCGCGGTGCGGCCCGGGGCGCCCGTCAGCTCGTCGGGGCCCACCGGTTGGAAGTCGTGGCCCTTGAGGCTCTTCTCCACGCGGGCGGACGGCGGCACGTGGATGCGCCAGCCCTTCGGAGTGCGTTCGGCGAGGAGGAAGGGCTCCTCCGGCAGCGTGAAGCCGTAGAGGGGCAGGGGGGCTTTTTCGTCGGGCGCGGCGTGGACCTGGCCCAGCTCGGGGCCATAGCTCCAGGCCTCCGCCAGGGAGGTGCCCCAGTACAGCTCGCAGAAGAGTCCGCCGTCCGCCACGGAGGCGGAGGGCGCGGAAGGCGTGGGCATGTCGGGCCGGAGCATAAGGCCTTGGCCGCCGCCCGGCCCGGCTTCGTGAGGCTGGACGTCCCCTGGACGACGGGCGGCCTGCTGCTCAGGCGCCCGTCAGGTCCTTGAGCAGCGCCTCCAGCGTCTCGAAGTGCAGCGGCTTCACCAGGTGCGCGTCGAAGCCCGCGGCCTTGGAGCGCTGGCGGTCGGACTCCTGGCCGTACCCCGTCACCGCCACCAGCTTGAGGGGACGGGGCTCCTCCTGCTGGCGCAGCAGGCGGGCCAGTTCGTAGCCGTCCATCACCGGCAGGCCGATGTCCAGGAGCGCGATTTCAGGGCGGAACTCCTTCGCCGCCTCCAGGCCGCTGGGGCCGTCGTAGGAGACGCGCGTCGTGCAGCCCAAGAACTCCAGGGACTCGGAGAGCACGTCCGCCGCGTCCCGGTTGTCGTCCACGATGAGCACGCGCGCGCTCACGGAGGTGGGCTCCTGGGGGACGAGCGCGCCGGGCTGCGGCGTGGGCAGCGCGGCGGGGGCTTCCGCCTCCAGCGCGGGCAGGCGCACGGTGAAGGTGCTGCCGCGGCCGCGGCCCGCGCTGTGCGCGCTGATGGCGCCTTCGTGCAGCGTCACCAGGCTCCGCGCGATGGCGAGCCCCAGTCCCAATCCGCCCTGCGAGCGGTCCAGGGCCTGATGCTCCTGCACGAAGAGGTCGAACACGCGTGGCAGCATCTCCGGCGCGATGCCCACGCCGGTGTCGCGCACGCTGAGGACGAGCTCGCGGCCCTCGCGCGTGCCCGTCACGGCCAGGAAGCCGCCCGGCTCCGTGTACTTGGCGGCGTTGGTGAGCAGGTTGGCGAACACCTGCGCCAGGCGCGTGGGGTCGCCGTTCAGGTCCATGCCGCGGTCAGGCAGGTCCACCTCCAGCGTGTGCTGGCGCTGGTCGATGAGCGGGCTGATCTGCTCGATGGCCTTCGCCACCACGTCGGTGAGCGTGACGCGCTCGCGCTTGAGGGTGACCTTGCCCCGGGTGACGCGGCTGACGTCCAGCAGGTCGTCCACCATGCGCACCAGGTGCGTCACCTGCCGCTCGATGAGCGTGCGCTCACGCACCGCCGCCGTTTCACCCCTCAGGCGCATCAGCTGGAGCGCGGTGAGGATGGGGGCCAGGGGATTGCGCAGCTCGTGGCCGAGCATCGCGAGGAACTCGTCCTTGGCGCGGTTGGCGGCCTCCGCCTCGCGGCGCGCGGTGGCCAGCTCCGTCACGTCGAAGGCGACCACGATGATGGACTCCACCTGGCCCTTCGCGTCGCTCATGGGCTGGTAGACGAAGTCGAAGAACACCTCGCGCGCGGACTGGTCCGGGCCGTCGTTGAAGACGACGCGCAGGGAGCGGCCGATGTACGGCTCGCCCGTGGTGAAGACGCCGTCCAGCAACTCGTAGATGCCCTGGCGCGCCAGGTCCGGCAGGGCGTCGCGGATGGCCTTGCCCGTCACGTCCCGGTTGGCGACGAGCTTGAGGTAGTTCTGGTTGGCGAACTCGAAGACGTGCTCCGGGCCGCGCAGGATGGCGATGCCCACGGGCGTGTGCTGGAAGATGCGCGCCAGCCGCTCGCCGTGCGCGGCCTCCAGCTTGCGCAGCCGGGAGCGCGTGAGCTGCGCGGTGACGCGCGCGAGCAGGTCGCGGGTGGAGAAGGGCTTCACCAGGTAGTCATCCGCGCCAGCGTTGAGGCCCTCTTCCTGGGCCTCCTCGCCCGCGCGGGCGGACAGCAGGATGACGGGCACCGTGCGGGTGCGCTCGTCCGCGCGCAGGGCCTGGAGCAGCCCGAAGCCGTCCAGCCGGGGCATCATCACGTCGGACAGGATGAGGTCCGGAGGCCGGGCGAGCGCGGCCTGGAGCGCGGACTCTCCGTCCGCCACCGCCTCCACCGTCCAGTGCGCGCCGAGCAGCCGGCCCACGTATTCGCGCATGTCCGCGTTGTCGTCCGCGAGCAGCACGCGCCCGCGCTCCTCCATCCCCAGCGACGCCGGGTCGAGGGTTGGGGGCGTCCCGTGGTCATTGGCCGGCGGGGATGGCATGTCCGTCAGCCAGCCGAGCGCGTCGCGCACGTAGGGGTCCGCGCCCGCGGGCAGCGAGCGTTGGCTCTTCGCGGACGTCACGTGCTCCGGCGGCAGGTGGGCGAAGCCCGTGGGGATGCACACGGTGAAGGTCGTGCCGCGCTCCAGCTCGCTCTGGACGGTGAGGGTGCCGCCGTGCAGCCGCACCAGCTCATGCACCAGCGCCAGGCCGATGCCGGAGCCTTCGTGGGAGCGCGCGCGGGCGCCGTGCACGCGGTGGAAGCGCTCGAAGAGGCGGGGCAGCTCGTGCGCGGGGATGCCGGTGCCGGTGTCGGTGACGCGCAGCTCGATGTGCCCGTCCTTCAGCGCCTGCGCCACGGTGATGGTGCCGGTGAAGGTGAACTTCAGCGCGTTGGAGACGAGGTTGAGGACGATCTTCTCCCACATCTCGTGGTCCACCCAGGCCGGCTCCGGCAGAGGCGGACAGTCCACGTCGAGCACCAGGCCCGCGCGCTCGATGGCGGAGCGGAAGGCGCTGGCGAGCCCGGCGGTGAGGGCGGCCAGGTCGGTGGGCTCGTAGGCGGCGCGCACGCGCCCGGCCTCGATGCGCGCGAAGTCCAGCAGCGTGTTGACCAGCTTGCGCAGGCGCACGGCGTTGCGGTGCACCGTCTCCAGCGGGTCGCCCTGGAGTGTTCGCTCGGGACTGGCGAGCGCGTCCTCGGTGGGACCCAGGAGCAGCGTGAGCGGCGTGCGCAACTCGTGGCTGATGTTGCTGAAGAAGGCCGTCTTCGCGCGGTCCAGCGCGGCGAGTTCCTCCGCGCGCTGACGCTCTGCCTGGTAGGCGCGCGCGTTGGCGACCGAGGCCGCGACCTGCTCGGCGGTGGCCTGGAAGAAGGCGTGATAGCTCGCGTCGAGCAGCCGCCGGGGACTGACGCCGCCCACGAGGAAGCCGGACGGCCGGGACTGGCCGGGCTGCGTCAGGGCGCGCACCACGGCGAGCGATGGCGGCGTGTTCCAGCGGCCGCCGGGCAGGGCGTGGAGGTGCTGCCCCAGGTCCTTCACGATGACGGAGTCACCGGTGCGGGCGGCCTCGGCGAAGGGCCAGTCGGTGCCGGACTCGGAGGAGAGGGACTGCTGCGTGGGCAGCGCGGCCAGGACGGTGTCGGGCAACCGGCTGCTGCCCGCGAGGCGCGCGGTGTCGCCGTTCGCGTCCAGCAGGTAGAGCAGGGAGAACGGCAGGTCCAGGTCGTTGCCCGCGAGCACGTCCAGGCTGGTGAGGCAGGCCTGCTCCGGGGACTTCGCGTCGGCGGAGCGGGCCGCCAGGTCGCGCAGCATGCGCAGCTGCCGGTCGAACTGCACCTCCTGCGTCGTCTCCCGCACGGTGACGAGCACGCCGCCCACGCCGCCCTGCTCGTCGGGGATGGGGCTGTACGAGAACGTGTGGAACGTCTCCTCGACGAACCCCCGGCTGTTGAGGAACAGCGCCAGGTTCTCGCTCCAGGTGGCGGGGCCGCCATTGAGCACGCCCCGGGCCATGGGGCCGACGACGTCCCAGATCTCCGACCAGATGGTCTCGCCCGGCGCGCCCAGGGAGCCGGGGTGCTTGCGGCCCAGCACCGGACGGTACGCGTCGTTGTAGACCTGGATCATCTCCGGGCCCCACCACATGAGCATGGGGAACCGGTTGTGGAGGACGACGCCCACCATCGTCTTCAGGCTGACGGGCCAGTCGCGTGACGGACCCAGCGGCGTGCGCGACCAGTCCAACGAGCGCACCAGTTCACCCATCTCACCGCCGCCCGCGAAGTGGCGCTCCTCGGAAGGGGGGATGACGGGGGGCGGGGGCTGGATCATGCGGATCTCTGATGGGCGGCGCGAGGTGGCAGAAGCCTTGGGCTTCTATTGGCGCACACGCGGTCGTGCAATCACCGAGGTGGATTGCGACCGTGCGGCACCTGCCATCCAACAATGGCTCCGCTTCCTGGAAGGAGGGCAGTGGAGCAGGCGGACGGACGCCTCAGGGAGGCAACGGCGTCACGACGCGCGCCGGTTGCGCGGACGTCCCCGCGTCCAGAGGCGCGACGGCGGACGCGGACGTCCCTGCATCCAGAGGAGTAACGGTGGACACGGACGTCCCTGCATCCAGAGGCGCAACGGCGGACACGGATGTCCCTGCATCCGGCTGCGCGGTGGCGGACACGACCGTGCCTGCGTCCTGCACCTTGGGGACGACAACGGTCGCGGACGTCCCGGCATCTGGAACCGCGGGCGCCACGGCCACGGGTTTCGGCGCCACCGGCGCGGGGCTCGCCACCGCGAGGACGCCCGCATCCAGGACGACAGTCGCGGGCGTGGCGACGGGCGCGACAGCGGGGGCCTTCACGCCAGGGGGAGGAGCCTCTGACGACGGCAGCGCGCGGCGGATCTCCGCGCCCGCCGTGGCCACGATGCCAATGGACAGGAAGAGGAACCCGGCCGTCTGCGCCACCGTCTCCACGCGAGGCGGGATGCGCCGGCCACTCACCGCTTCGATGGCGAGCAGCAGCACCCGGCCGCCATCCAGTCCCGGCACCGGCACCAGCGTCAGCATCGCCAGCGCCACGGACGCCGCCACCAGCGCGCGCACCAGCGCATCCGTCCCGGACGCGGTGGACGACGCGACGTCGGACGACTCCTGGCGCATCATCGCGCCCGGCCCGGCCTTGCCCGCGACCTCCGGCCCGCGCACCATCGCCACCAGCGTGGACAGCGCCTCGGACGCCACGCGCCCGGTGTGCACCAGCGACTGGGTGAACGCCTCTCCAGGCGCGTGCGTGCGGAACACGTACTGCTGGCTCACGCCGATGCGCCCCGCGCCGCGCTCGTCCGCCCGGGGCCTCACCGTCACCGTGCGCGGCTCGCCGTGCCGGTCCACCGAAAGCTCCAGCTGCCCGCCCACCCCGTCCGCCACCCGCGCGACGAAGTCGGACCAGCTCGCCAGCGGCTTGCCGGCCACGGCCACCAGCTTGTCTCCGGGCAACAGCTGCGCCCGCGCCGCCTCCGAACCCGGCAGCACCGTGCCCACCGTCAGCGGCACCACCACGTGCGTCCCGGACGAATACAGCGCGAACAAGAGCCCCAGCGCGACCGCGTAGTTCGCCAGCGGCCCCGCCAGGATGATGGCCATCCGCTTGAGCGGCCCCAGCGTGCCGAACCCGGACGTGTCCTCCTCCGCGGAGCGGTGCGGGTTCATCCCTTGAAGATTGGCGGACGCGCCCAGCGGCACCGCGCCCAGCACGAACTGCGTCCCGCCCAGCCGGAACGACAGCAGCGGCGGCCCGAAGCCCACGGTGAAGCGCGGCACCCGCACGCCCAACAGGCGCGCGGCCACCAGGTGCCCCAGCTCATGGACGATGAGCAGCGCTCCGAGCGCCAGGAGGACGAACAGGTAGTGCATCCGTGGAGGCCCGTCCTACGCCTACAGCTTGCGGCGCTTCCCGGTGCGCTTGTACGTCAGGTAGTCGGACAGGATGGTGCCGTGGTCGAAGCACAGGTCCTTGGGCAGCGCGTCCACGGTGAACGTCTTCGCCTCCGCCGCGTCGTCCGCGCCCACCGGCTCGCCCGTCGCCTTCGCGATGAACACCGTCGAAATCGTGTGCAGGCGCGGGTCGCGCTTCGGATCCGAATAGCTGAAGAACTGCTCCTCCAGCGTCACGTCCAGGCCCGTCTCCTCCTTGGCCTCGCGGATGGCCGCTTTGTCCAGGGGCTCACCTTCGTCCACGAAGCCGCCCGGCAGCGCCCAGCCCACCGGCGGGTTCGCGCGGCGGATGAGCACGATGCGCTCTCCGGACAATTCGATGATGCAGTCCACGGTGGGTTTGGGGTTGCGGTATTCAGGCATGGCGTCGCACTCTACCCAAAGCCCCCTGGCGAGCGCCCGTTCCGGATGCCTCCCGTGGGCGATGGTGCGTGCCGTGTCTACCCTGCGACGCCTCAGCCTCACCGCCCTCCTGGCCTCCACCCTGGCGGGCTGCCTGCCCTACAGCCAGAACGAGGGCGTGTACGAGCTCATCCCCACGGAGACGCTGCGCGACGACTGCGACCTCCTGGCGAAGTTCCAGGGCAACCTCCAGTTGAATCTTCAAATCGCCGGACGCGTGGTGCGCGCGGACTTCGGCGTGGAGAACATGCAGCTGCTCGGCTACGTCCTGGAGGACGGCGAGGCCTTCACCGCCGATGGCAGCGTGGCCAACGTCAGCACCACCGTCGACGGGACGAATGAGTGCCTGCTCGACCAGGTCCGCGTGCACCTGGACGCGACCACCGTGTGCGCCACGAAGTTCAGCGGGCAGATGCGGCTGGCCTACGACGCCAACAACAACACGGACTGCACCTGCGAGCTGTGGATCCGCTTCGACGGCGTTCAGGGGAACACCCGCTGCGAAGGGAACCCTTGAGATAGCGAGAAGGGCTTCCTACAACATGGGGGC
Organism: Corallococcus sp. CA041A; assembly: GCF_003612075.1. Lineage (NCBI taxonomy): Bacteria > Pseudomonadati > Myxococcota > Myxococcia > Myxococcales > Myxococcaceae > Corallococcus > Corallococcus sp. CA041A. The sequence goes on along the minus strand of NZ_RAWF01000148.1, from coordinate 7,896 downwards.
TGTTCCCACGCTCCAGCTGGAGGAACGCCCATGGCAGACCCGCAGGAAATCGTCTCGGTCCTGACCGAGTCCCGCGTCTTCCCCCCGCCCGAGGACTTCTCCCGGCGGGCCCACATCCGCGACATGCAGGACTATCAGCGGCTGTGGGACGAAGCCGCGAAGGATCCGGACAAGTACTGGGGCGACCGCGCCCGCGAGGAGCTCTACTGGAAGGAACCCTTCCAGACGGTGCTGGACTGGAAGCCGCCCCACGCGCGCTGGTTCGTCGAGGGGAAGACCAACCTCGCCTACAACTGTCTGGACCGGCACCTGCCGAAGCTCAAGGACAAGCCCGCCATCCTCTTCGAGGGCGAGCCGGGCGACCGCCGCACCCTCACCTACGGAGAGCTGTCCCAGCAGGTGAACCGGCTGGCCAACGGGCTCAAGTCGCTGGGCGTGAAGAAGGGCGACCGCGTGGGCATCTACCTGCCCATGGTGCCGGAGGCCGCCGTCGCGATGCTGGCGTGCGCGCGGCTGGGCGCGGTGCACTCGGTGGTGTTCGGCGGCTTCTCCGCGGAAGCGCTCCAGGACCGCATGAAGGACGCGGGCGCCAAGGTGCTGCTCACCGCGGACGGCGGCTGGCGCAAGGGCGCGGTGGTGCCGCTGATGAAGAACGTGGAGGCCGCGCTCCCGAACGCTCCCAGCATCGAGAAGGTCATCGTCCTCACCCGCACCGGTGACGGCAAGCTGCCCGAAGGTCCGAAGTTCCTGGCCTGGGACGCGCTGGTGAAGGGCCAGTCCGACGTCTGCGAGCCGGAGTGGGTGGAGAGTGAACACCCGCTGTTCATCCTCTACACGTCCGGCTCCACCGGGAAGCCCAAGGGCGTGCTGCACACCACGGCCGGCTACGCGATGAACGCGTCGCTCACCACGCGCTGGGTGTTCGACCTGCGCGATGACGACGTCTACTGGTGCACCGCGGACGTGGGCTGGGTGACGGGCCACACGTACGTCGTCTACGGCCCGCTGATGAACGGCGTCACCACCATCATCTACGAGGGGGCGCCCACGCAGCCGGGCCCGGACCGCTTCTGGGACATCATCGAGCGCTACAAGGCCACCATCCTCTACACCGCGCCCACCGCCATCCGCGCCTTCATGCGCCTGGGCGACGAACCGGTGAAGAAGCACAACCTGACCTCGCTGCGCCTCTTGGGCAGCGTGGGCGAGCCCATCAACCCCGAGGCGTGGATGTGGTACCGCGACGTCATCGGCGGGGGGCGCTGCCCGGTCGTGGACACGTGGTGGCAGACGGAGACGGGCAGCATCATGGTTTCACCGCTGCCCGGCGCCACGCCCACCAAGCCCGGCTCCGCCACGTTCCCGCTGCCCGGCATCCACGCGGAGATTCTCGACCGCGACGGCAAGCGCGTGCCCAAGGGGCAGGGTGGGCTGCTCTTCGTGACGAAGCCCTGGCCGTCCATGCTGCGCACCGTGTACGGGGACCCGGAGCGGTACGTGAACACGTACTTCAGCGAGCTGCCCGGCATGTACTTCACCGGCGACGGCGCGCGCACGGACGCGGACGGCTACGTGTGGCTGATGGGGCGCGTGGACGACGTGGTGAACGTGGCGGGCCACCGCCTGGGCACCGCGGAGGTGGAGAGCGCGCTCGTGGCGCACCCGAAGGTGTCCGAGGCCGCCGTGGTGGGCCGCCCGGATGACCTGAAGGGCACGGCGCTCGTCGCCTTCGTGACGCTCAAACAGGGCAACGCGCCTTCGGAAGCGCTCAAGAAGGAGCTGGCCGTGCACGTGGGCAAGGAGATTGGCGCCATCGCGCGGCCGGATGTCATCCGCTTCGCGGAAGGGCTGCCCAAGACGCGCTCCGGGAAGATCATGCGCCGGCTGCTGCGCGACGTGGCCGCGGGCAAGCAGTCCTCGCAGGACACCACCACGCTGGAGGACCTCAACGTGCTGGCGGCGCTGCGCCAGAACGACGAGTAGCCGCCAGGTACCGCAAGCCGGCCGTCCCCTAGGCGTCCTTCGGGCCCTTCTGGGGGCGGCCGTGCTTGTCCTTCACCTGCTCGCGGTCCGCCTTGCTCCACCAGATGCGGGAGCTCCACAGGGCGGGGCCGAGCACGACCGTGAGGACGAAGAACACCACCAGGCCCACCACGATCTCCGTCACGGTTTCCTCCAAAGGGAGCCCTGGGGTTCGGAACGCCCCGGGCAGGAAAAGGCAACCCTAGCGTCCCCTCACGGCGGGTGCCATCCAACGTGGGGGCCGGGAAGTAGCGCGGGGCTCAACGGCCATCGGCTTCTCGCATGGCGTCATGCGGCAGGGCTGCCGGGGCCCGGGCGCTCGGGTGCCGGGCAACCTGTCTGGGCGGGCAGCGGGCGGCGGTCCTGCTAGATTGCGCCGCCATGAACCGATTCCCTTCGACCCTCTTCACCGCGCTGCCGCTGACGGCGGTGCTCGTCGCCCCCGTTGTCGCGGACGCCTGCACCAGCATGCTGGTGACGAAGGGCGCCACGACGGACGGCTCCACGTTCATCACCTACGCGGCGGACGCGCACGAGCTGTACGGCGAGCTGTACTACACGCCCGCCCGCCGCCACGCGGCCGGCTCCATGCGCGACGTCATGGAGTGGGACACCGGCAAGTTCCTGGGCCGCATCAAGCAGCCGGCCACCACCTATTCGGTGGTGGGCAACATGAACGAGCACCAGCTGTCCATCAGCGAGTCCACCTTCACGGGCCGCAAGGAGCTGGAGGGGCCCTCGGGCATCATCGACTACGGCTCGCTCATCTACATCGCGCTGGAGCGCTCGAAGACGGCGCGTGAGGCCATCCAGGTGATGACGGACCTGGTCGCCGAGTACGGCTACGCGTCCACCGGTGAGACGTTCTCCATCGCCGACCCCAAGGAGGCGTGGCTCCTGGAGATGATTGGCAAGGGCGAGGGGCAGAAGGGCGCGGTGTGGGTGGCCCGCAAGCTGCCGGACGGCTACATCTCCGCGCACGCCAACCAGTCGCGCATCCGCCAGTTCCCGCTCAACGACAGCGCCACCACGCTGTACTCGCCGGACGTCATCTCCTTCGCGCGCGCGAAGGGCTGGTACACGGGCGCGGACAAGGACTTCAGCTTCGCGGACACGTACCACCCGCTGGACTTCGGCGGGCAGCGCTTCAGCGAGGCGCGCGTGTGGAGCATCTTCCGCCGCGCGGCCCCGTCCCAGAAGCTGGGCGTGGAGTTCGCGGACGGCGCGGACACCACGAAGCGGCTGCCCCTGTGGGTGAAGCCGGACAAGAAGGTGTCCGTGCAGGACGCCATGGCGCTCATGCGCGACCACTTCGAGGGCACGCCGCTGGACATGTCCAAGGACGTGGGCGCGGGGCCCTATGCGGTGCCCTACCGCTGGCGCCCCATGACGTGGGACGTGGACGGCAAGAGCTACGTGCACGAGCGCGCCATCTCCACGCAGCAGACGGGCTTCTCCTTCGTCGCGCAGATGCGCTCCACGCTGCCGGACGCCATTGGCGGAGTGCTCTGGTTCGGCGTGGATGACACCTTCACCACCGTCTACACGCCCATGTACGCGGGCATCCGGCAGGTGCCGAAGAACTTCTCCCAGGGCGTGGCCAGCCGCGGCGAGTTCTCCTGGGACTCGTCCTTCTGGGTCTTCAACTGGGTGTCGAACCAGGCCTACGGGCGCTGGAGCGACATGATTGTCGACGTGCAGAAGGCGCAGGGGGACCTGGAGGGCCAGTTCCTGGCGGACCAGGCCAACATCGAGAGCATCGCGCAGGTGCTCTACAAGCGGACGCCGGAGCAGGCCCGCCAGTACCTCACCGAGTACTCCCTGCAGCAGGGCGACAAGGTGCACGCGCGCTGGCGCAAGCTGGGTGAGCAGCTGCTCGTGAAGTACATCGACGGCAACGTGCGCGACAACACGGGCAAGGTGGGCCACCCACGCTACCCGGACGCGTGGTACCGCCGCATCGCGGCTGACAACGGCAAGATCCTGGAGTCGCACGAGAAGCCGGAGCCGAAGCCCGCCGCCCCCGCCGCGCCGGCCCAGCCCGCTGCTCCCGCGCAGCCCGCGGCCCCGAAGCCCACGGTCGCTCCGGCGCCCTGAAGCACCGGTAAAACCCGGGCGCGCGGTGTCCGTCCTGGCCCCGCGCGCCGGGCTCGCACGTTCTCGCGTGTGTCGGTGGATGGCTTGTGGCAGTGAGGGCGCGGGCGGCAGGCACGCCCGTGCCCGGAGGACGGTTCCTTGAGTGACGCCCCCACCGCGACGGCCCTTCCGTTCCGGGATGACGAACTGACGGACTTCCTCGTGCGGACCAGCCGCACGTTCGCGCTCGCCATCCCGCTGCTCGACGAGCCGCTGCGCCGCGAGGTGGGCCTGGGCTACCTGCTGTTGCGCGTCGCCGACACGCTGGAGGACGCCGCTCCCTGGACGCGCGACGAGCGGCGGGAGGCGCTGGCCGCCTTCGAAGCCCTGCTCCAGGAGAAGCCGGGCACGGACGCCGGGGCGTTGTCGCGCGAATGGCTGTCGCGCCGCCCCAGCGAGAACGCGGGCTACCTGGACCTGCTCGCGCGCACGCCCACGCTGCTGGCGAGCCTGGACGCCCTGCGCCCGGAGGCCGGCGCCATCCTGCGCCACTTCGTGCTGAAGACGGTGCAGGGCATGGGGCAGGTGCTGGCCGGTGCGTCCGAGGACGGACTGTTGAAGCTCGGGTCGCTCCAGTCCCTGCGTGACTATTGCTACATCGTGGCGGGACTGGTGGGGGAGCTGCTCACGGAGCTGTTCGTCCTGGATCCGCGCCTCGCGCTGTACGCGCCGAACCTGCGCTCGCTGGCCCCGCTGTTCGGAGAGGGGCTCCAGCTGGTCAACATCCTCAAGGACGCGCGCCAGGACCGGAAGGAGGGCCGCGTGTGGCTTCCGGACGGCGTGCAGCTCCAGGACGTGGAGCAGCTCGCGGGCCAGGACCTGATCGCCGCGGCGCGCTACGTGCGCTCGCTGTTCCTGGCGGGAGCGCCCCGGGACATGCTCGCCTTCACCACGCTGCCGCTGCTCCTGGCCCAGGCCACCCTGGAGCTGCTGGTGCGCGACGGCGCGGGCGCCAAGGTGTCGCGCGCGGTGGTGACCGCCCAGATGATGACCCTCCACGCCGCGCTCGAACGGGGCACGCTCCCCGAAGCCGTGGAGGCGCTCGCCGGGCCCATGCCGGGCGGCCCCTGAAAAGCGTTGACCGGGAAGCAACTCCAGGGCGTCCGCGCCGGATAATTCCGGTGCAGGTGTTCCCCCTCTGGAGTCGTGTCCCCCATGAACTGCGCCCGCTCCACACCGGCGGTCATCGTCTACTTCCCCGCGCGTTCGGAGAGCTCGCCTCCGCGGGTGCAGCGCCGGGCGGTCCAGGTGGAGCGGCGGGGTGGGGGGCTGCCGTTCGCCGCCACGCGTCAACGCGGCCTGTGGACCTTCCAGACGTCGGCGGGGCCGGAGCGGTGGCTGCCCGGGCGGGTGCGCGGCAAGGACCGGATGCAGGCGTTCCTGGTGGACGTGCTGGGCTTCGGCGCGGTCATCCAGACGTATGACGTGTCGGCGGACACGCGCAGCGACTCGCTCCCCGGGCACCCGGACTTCGCGAAGAACTTCGACCTGTTCCTGCACCACTACGCGGGCGCGCTGCTCAAGCAGGCGGCTCCGGAGGTGGCCTTCGCCCGCGCGCTGGGGCAGGTGGTGATGCTCAACGGCCAGCAGTGGGCCGGGCTGGGCTTCACCCTGACGGACGCCGGCCAGCGGCTGGTGGACGCGTGGCTCGCGGAGCAGGGCGTGGTGCTCGGCCCTACCGCCTGAGCCCGGTCGTCCGCCTGCTTCCAGAGGGAGCCTCGGGAGACCCTGGGCGGACGGCGGGAGTCCGGATATGGGTAGGGCGATGACTGCCCTGGCCTACCCCATGCCGCTGTGTGTCGCGCCGATGATGGACTGGACGGACCGGCACTGCCGGTACTTCTTCCGGCTCATCTCCCGTCACACGCTGCTCTACACGGAGATGGTGACCACGGGCGCGGTGCTGCATGGCAAGCGCGACCGCCTGCTGGGCTTCACGCCCGCCGAGCACCCGGTGGCCCTTCAGCTGGGCGGCTCGGAGCCCGCGGACCTGGCCGCCTCCGCGCGCATTGGCGAGGAGTGGGGCTACGACGAGATCAACCTCAACGTGGGCTGCCCCAGCGACCGCGTGCAGTCCGGCCGCTTCGGCGCGTGCCTGATGGCGGAGCCGGACCTCGTCGCGCGCGGTGTCGCCGCCATGCGCGAAGCGGTGCGCATCCCCGTGACGGTGAAGTCGCGCATCGCCATCGACGACCTGGAGGAGTGGTCCACGCTGGAGGACTTCGTGAAGCGCGTCTCCGCCGCGGGCTGCACGCGCTTCATCGTGCACGCGCGCAAGGCGTGGCTGCAGGGCCTGTCTCCCAAGGAGAACCGGGACGTGCCGCCCCTGCGCTACGACCTGGTGCACCGGCTCAAGGCCGAGTACCCGCACCTGGACATCAGCCTCAACGGCGGCATCAAGACGCTGGACGCGGCGGCGGAGCACCTGGGCCGCGTGGACGGCGTGATGATGGGCCGCGCGCCCTACGAATCCCCGTACCTGCTGGCGGACGCGGACCGGCGCTTCTTCGGGAGCACGCAGGCGCCCCTCACGCGGCACGAGGTGGTGGACGCGATGCTGCCGTACATCGAAACGCAGATGAGCCAGGGGGCGCCGCTGGGCGCCATCACCCGGCACATGCTGGGCCTCTTCCAGGGACTGCCCGGCGCGCGAGCCTGGCGCCGGCACCTGAGCGAGAACGCCCACAAGGACGGCGCGAGCCCGGAGGTGGTGCGCACCGCCGCCGCGAAGGTGCCGCGCGACGCCGACCTCCAGGCCGTGGCCTGATTCAGCGCTTGGGCACGGTGGTGCAGCACCCGGAGCGCGCGCAGCGGACCCAGCCCTGGTTCTGGCAGAGCTGATCATTCGTGCACGCGGGGCCCTGGCCCGGCTGTCCGCAGGTGGAGGACGGGCCGCCTCCGCCCCCGCCGCTGTCGAAGGGCACCGCGGCCTGGATCTTCACCATGGGGCAGCGGGGCTGCGGGCCATTGCCCGCGCAGTTGTTGGAGGCGCCGCTGGTGACGTTCGTCGGGCACGCCATGGGCGCCGAGGGGCGCAGTTGATCATCCACGGAGAAGCAGACGCCGACCTCCAGGAGGTTGCATTTCGGGTCGCAAGAGAAGGCGACGCTGTCGCGCTGTCCGAACGCGGCGCGCAGGTTCTCCAGCGCCACGCTCCCGCCGACGTTGTCCGTGAGCGCGGCCGGAGTTCCCTGGTCGCCCGGCAATGACAGCAGCGCGTCGATGGTGCTCTGGAAGTAGGTCCGGGCGTCCATTCCCGTGCAGCTGCCGTGCTTGGGCCACTCGTGGTTCGCGAGGAAGTAGTTGTCCGTGATGAAGCCCGGCCCGTAGGTGCCCATGGCGTGTGGAATCGTGGCGGGGTCGGGGAAGCACTTCGAAGGGGCATTGCTGCCCTGGCATTCGCAGAGCCCGCCGCAGAATGCCGGATAGGTGCAGTTGAGCTCTCGCGCCTCCTCGTCGTTGAACTGGGGCCACAGTCCGTGGATCGTGAGGTGCGTCGCGCCGAAGGTGCCTTCCAGGTGCTCGCACTCCTCCTTGTCCGGATGGGTCCGGCAGAAGGTGGGGGCCCACGTCAGCGCGAGCAGGTACGTGCCGAAGCGCGGCGTGGCGCACGCGCCCCCGTCCTGCGCGCTGGCATCACCCTTGAAACAGTTGCAGGCGGTGGCCTGGGGCCGGCCGAACTCGAACTCGATGGCTTCCGGCTTCGCCAGGTGGAGCGGCCGGGCGGTGGCCGTGGGC
>NZ_RAWF01000147.1:0-25720 GCF_003612075.1 Corallococcus sp. CA041A | reverse complement strand
CCATCAGGGCGGGCGCTGTCCACTGCGACGGCCGCCTGCCCTCCTGTGCCCCGAGGGACCGGCAACCCGTCAGGTCGTCCAAACCCAGACACGGAGTGCGCCGTTTCTCGACTCCTCGCAAAGACAGACAGCGGGGTCATTGGGGCTCCAACGTGGTGTCTATGTATACCTGGACCCGGGTATAAGATTGCCCGTATTGCTAGAAAATTCCGTTTATGGCAGAGAATAGGGCGCGGGCCTGGCTGTCATTGTCTGGCATCAGGCCCGCTCCCCCCATCCCGGCACCGCCCTTCTCATTGGAGAGAGTCATGTCCTTGCGCCGTCCTCTGTCGTTCTTCGCCTCCCTGCTGATGCTGAGTGGCTGTGGTACCGAAACCCTGGAGGAGGGCGTGGCACCGGGCCAGTCCAAGGCCGCGCTGCACACGGGCATCGACCTGGCGGTGTCCGGGCTGGGGGTGACGTGTGACGACGGCCAGGTGGCGACGGTGACGGGCTTCATCGTCAACGAGGCTCCGACGGGCATCGACCCGTCGGTGGCGGGCATCTACGCGGGGGACCCGGCCGAGGGCGGCACGCTGCTGGCGACGGTGAACGTGCCCTGGCTGGTGGGCAAGGAGCGCTACGCGTTCGAGACGGCGGTGCAGATCCCGGAGGGCGCACAGAAGCTGTTCGTGGTCGCGGACGCGTTCAACTTCTTCCCGGAGGACAGCGAGGAGAACAACACGGCGACGCTGACGCTGGCGGCGGGCGGCGGCTGTCTGGTGAACCAGGCGCCGGTGGCGCTCTGCAAGAACGTGACGGTGTCGGCCAACGCGTCGTGCTCGGCGGCGGCGTCCATCGACAATGGCTCGTATGATCCGGATGGCTTCCCGCAGCCGCTGAGCATCACGGCCAGCCCGGCGGGCCAGTACCCGGTGGGGACGACGCCGGTGACGCTCACGGTGTCGGACGGGATGGACTCGGCCACGTGCAGCGCGACGGTGACGGTGGTGGACGCGACGGCGCCGGTGGCCGGGGCGAGCAAGAACCTGGTGCTGGCCCGCACCCCGGGCGCGGACTACAAGACGGTGACGCTGGCGGACTGCGCGCAGCCGGCGGCGGACACCTGCGGCGGGACGCTGGACCTGCAGCAGTCGGCCTCCATCATCCGCGTGGAGTCGGATGAGTCCGAGGACGCGCTGTTCAGCCTGGCCCTCTTCAAGTGCCAGGACATCAAGCTGAGCGCGGACCGCAAGTCCGCGCAGCTGCGCGCGGAGTCCAGCCTGCTGGGCAACGGCCGCGTCTACACGATGGTGTACTCGGTGGCGGACGCGTCCGGCAACGCGACCATCGGCACCTGCAAGGTGAAGGTGCCCAGCCCCCTGGGCATCCTCTCCGTGGGCCTGGGGCCCAACTACTGCCAGGGCGAGGGTTGCCCGGCGGGCACCGGCAACGGGCTGCTCTGCCCGCTGCTGTAGTCCCCGCGGAGGTCCAAGGCGGTGAATGACGGCCCGGGTCCGCGAGTGTGCGCGGCCCGGGCCGTCGTGCGTGAAGGGGAGGGCTTCACCGACGGTGCAGGCGTGCGAGGGAGCCCGCGCGCGCGTTGACGCAGATCGACGCCTCCCCTAGCTTGGCCGGCTTCCCGGCGCCGCCGCTTCCGAAGTGAGGAAGGGCCTCGCCGCGAGCACCCCGCATGATGCGCAGGACGGACGAGGAGTCGGGTCAGGGGGAGGCGCCGCGGGACGAGCGTGCTCCGGATGACCTCATGCCCGTGCTCCGCGTGGAGTACGACACCGACGTCCAGGAGGGACACGCCGCGCCCGTGCTCCGGGTCCGCGCGTCGTGGCCGCCGCAGGAGTCGGAGGACGCCGAGCCCGCGCCGAAGGTGACGGAGGTGAAGGGCAGGGCGTCCGCGAAGGCGAGGACGCTGACCTTCCGGGAGCTGGACTCCGCGGCGCTGGCGTCCATGCCGGCCTCCCACCGCGTGAACCGCGCGGTGCCGGCGCGTCCCGCCGGACAGGGGAACGCTGCCCCTGGCACGGTCGAGGCATCCGCGCCGGACCTCCTTCGTTCGGACGACTCGGCCGACAAGCGCCCTCCGGTGGAGGCACCCGCGCCGGACCTCATTCGCGTGGACGACTCGGCCGACATGCCTCCTCCCGAGGAGGCACCCGCGCCGGACCTCGTCCGCGTGGACGACTCGTCCGACATGCCTCCTCCCGAGGTGGCACCCGCGACGAACCTCGTTCGCGTGGACGACGTCGCCAACGCGCGTCCCCCGGAAGAGGCCCCGGCCCGCGACGTGTCCGCCTCCGGCGACGTCACCCCGGCGGAACGCGAGGCCATGCAGGTCGCAGTGTCCTCCGGGCGCCGCCGGGAACAGTGGGTCGCCCCCACCTATCTTCCGGAGGACCTGCGCGACGCGCTGGTGGCCGAGCGCAGCCAGTACCGCGCGCAGCGAATCCAGGAGGCACGCGAAGTGGGCCTGGCCGGGCCGGGCGTCCTGGGGCTGGTGCCCGTTCCCGCCGCGGATCCGGACTGGTCCGGCGGCTCGCTGCTCGGCTTCCTGGGTGAGGAGCTGGTCTTCGCCGGGAACATCGTCCACCTGGACTTCGAGTCCGGCCGCGTCTTCGCCTCCTCCGACTCCGGCGAGGACCTGGACCGCCGCGTCCTCTCCTGCGAGCGCTGGTGCTACCGGCCCTACGACTTCGCGGAGGCCCTGTGCGCGGCGGCCGCCGCCTACGAGGACCGCACCTCCGACCTCACCAACGCCCTGGCGCGCGCGAAGGGGGAGCTCCTCCCGTCCACGCCGTCCCCGCGCGACGCGGAGCTCATCCCCGTGGACCGGCTGTGGCGCCAGCCGTGGGGCAGCATCTGGGGCCCTCCCGGCACCGGCAAGACGACGGCCGTCGCGGACCTCATCGCCCGAGCCCTGCGCGCCTACCCCAACGAGCGCATCCTCGCGGTGGCCCCCACCAACCGCGCCGCGGACGAACTGGTGATGCGCGTCAGCGCCCTGCTGGAGCGCGACCCCATCCCCCTGCGCCCCCTGGCCCGCAGCATCTTCCGCGGCGGCACCGGCGCCAGCGAGTCCCTCCACAAGTTGCCCACCGTGGCGATGGAGGAGAACAAGACGAGCAAGCTGCTCAACACCATCGAGCAGCGCGAGCGCGAGCTCACGCTGGAGCGCTCCCGGGGCGGCCCCGCGCCGGAGCTCGCCCGCATGCAGGCGGAGCTGCGCAGCTTGCGTGGCCGCGTGAAGGACCCCACGCTCAAGGAGGCGGAGAAGGGCGAAAGCCCCCTCATGGTGCTCACCGTGCACCGCGCCCTGCGGCTGGTGTCGGAGCTGGAAGGCGAGGAGACCTTCCAGCGGCTCGTGGTGGACGAGGCCGGCATGGTGACGCGCGCGGCGACGGCGCTGCTCGCCCCGCTGGCCCGGCAGGTGACGCTCGCGGGCGACCCCAAGCAGATTGGCCCCGTGAGCCGAGCGGCGGAAGGGGCGGGGAAGGGCACCCAGACGTGGCTGCGCGCCAGCGCCCTGTCCCACCTGGAGGACGCGGTGAAGGACGCGGAGCGCCCGGACGTGCTGCTCCTGCGCACCCAGCACCGCATGCACCCGGACATCGCGAAGGTGGTGAGCCACTTCTGCTACGGCGGCGCGCTGGAGGACGGCGACATCGTGAAGGACCGGGCCCAGAGGCCCGCGCCCGTGCCCGCCTTCCCGTCCCGCGCGATGTGGCTGGTGCTGGATGGCCTGAGCCGCGACACCCGCCGCCTCACGCACGGCCGGGGCGAGACGGGCTCCGGCTACCAGCGCGAGCTGTCCGCGGAGCTCGCCGTGACGCTGGCCCGCCAGTCCGTGCGCCTGGGCCTCACGGTGCTGTGCGTGACGCCCTACCGCGCGCAGGCGGCGCTCCTGCGCAAGCTGGGCAACGCGGCGGGCCTGCGCCACGACATGTTCAGCGCCTCCACCATCCACCGCCAGCAGGGCACCCAGTACGACGTGGTGATGGTGGACACGGTGGCTGGCGGACGGCCCTTCCCGCCGCACACGCTGGTGCCCATCCTCAACGTCGCCGCCAGCCGCGCGAAGGAATACCTGCTGGTGCTCGCCTCGCGCGCGGAGGCCCGCGCCTCGCCCGTGCCCGCGCGCTTCCTGTCGCTGCTCCCCCGCGTGCGCGTCCACGCCGGCACGCCGCCGAAGCTGGAGCTGCTCGCCACCCAGCCGCGTCCGCCGCCGCCACCGCCGCCGCCACTGGTGCCCGTGGGCCTGGGCGGAGAAATCGCGGGTGGCAAGGACACTGGACCGCTCTTCACGCAGGAGCAGGTCTCCCTCTTCGAGCGCCGCTTCGACGACGGCCACCACCTGGTGCGTGGCGTGGCCGGCAGCGGCAAGACGTACGTGCTGGCGCACTGGGCCGCGCGCTACCTGTTGGAGAACCCGCGCGCCCGGGTGCTGGTGTCCTTCTACAACCGCTCGCTCACGCCGCTCGTGGACAAGCTGCTCATGGAGGCGCTCACCGTGCGCGCGGGCCCGGAGCAGCTGCGCGCGCTCAGGGCCCAGGTGACGGTGAAGCACGTGGGCGCGCTGCGGCGGCTGGAACCCCACGCCTTCGACGCCGTCTTCGTGGACGAGGCGCAGGACATGGACGCCAAGGGACTGGCGGCCCTGCACGCGCTGGTGCGCCCCCGCGTGGGCGAGGACGGCCGCGAGTCCCGCTGCTTCCAGCTGTTCATGGACGACTCGCAGAACGTCTACGGCCAGGCGCCCATCGACAGCTTGAAGGATCAGCTCCCCGAAGGGCTGTCCTTCCGCGGCCGCACCCGCGTGCTCAAGGAGACCTTCCGCGCCACGCGCGACATCCTCGACGTGGCCTTCAACGTGGTGCTGGACCCGTTGCGCCAGCACCGCGTCACCGACCCCGGCATGCGCGAGTACATGAAGGCCGGAGAGCTGGCCCGCGAGCGGCTCCTGTGGCTGCCGGAGGAGACGCTGGAAGGCCTCTACCGCGTGCAGTCCACCGAGCGCGGCGGCGTGCTTCCCCAGGTGAAGGACTTCGCCTCCAGCACCAGCGAGGCGCGCTGGGTGGCCAAGGAGATTGCCCGGCTCGTGCACGAGGAGGGCGTCCACCCCGGCGACATCCTGGTGGTGGCGCCAGTGATGCCCGCGTCGTTCACGGACGCGCTGCGCAAGGCGGGCGTGCCCGCGGAGGCCTACGGCGGCAAGGGCGGCCGGGACGTGACGGACTTCCGGGTGAGCGGCGTGGACCACGTGCGCGCCACCACGGTGTTCTCATGCAAGGGCCACGAGTGCCCCGTCGTCTTCTTCGCGGGACTGGAGGCCCTGGACTCCATCGAGGCGTGGATGGCGGGCTCTCGCCAGCGCAACGAGCGCGAGAACGAACGCATCCGCCGCGCGATGTTCTACGTGGGGGCCACCCGCGCGATGAAGCGCCAGTACCTCACCGGCGTGCGTGGGGGCCGCTTCCTCCGGGTGGCCGCGTCCTACGTGGAGACGCTGTCCGGCCACCGCCCGGCGCCCTGAAACACAGGGCGCGGGACTTGTTACATCCGCCAGCCGCCGGTGACGCCCGCGCTCTTGCCGAACGCCGGCTGCGCGTAAACCTCACGGAAGCGCGCACGCAGCAGGTCGAACGTCTGCTGAAGGTCCGGCGCCGCGGCGCGCGCGTCCGGCAGCTGTCCGCCCATCCGCGAGAAGCAGCGGCTCATGGCGCCATCCAGCCACTGCGTCACGGACGCGGTGTCCTGGTCCTGAAGCCGCTCGAAAACGGACAGGGCGCGCTCCAGCGTCTCGCCCACCAGCTCCGTGGAGTCGACGGCACTCCCAGCGCAAAGCCTCGCGGCCCGAACCTCCAGGGCCGGACGATGCTTGCGAACAAACTCCCCGAAGGCATGCAGATTCACGGTGACCATTCTTAACCCTTCGCCCCCACGCTGTCAGAACGCCGACCGCGAAAATCCTTGGCTTCGGACAGCGTGAATCGTGTCGGTGGAAAAGGGTGGTGGGATGAATCATGTATCACTCTCCGTCCTGGCAGGCGAGGGACCGGGAGCATTTCCCCCAGGCCGTGGGTCGTGCAGGCCACCCGGTGGGATGGGGCAGACCCAGGGGGCCGGCGTTGTTTGTTCCGGCGCGTTTCAAGGAAAGCGAGAGACATGCGTCGCACGGTGGAGCTGAAGGACATGGCAGGGAATGACGAGGGACCTCGTGTCCTCTTGTTGCCCGGGCTGGGGGCGCGTGGATCAGGCTTTCGTGAGCTCGCCCTGCGGCTGACGGACGTGGCGCGTCCCGTCATGGTCGAGTACCCGGAAGGCGAGCATGCGGCGTGTGGCGCGAGGGCCCTGGCGGAGCAGGTGCTGCGCGTCACGGGTAAGGTGGACGCGGTGGTGGCCAGCTCCTTTGGCGGCATGGTGGCGGCGCACCTGGCCGCGGGCGGCGCGACTCGCGGCGTTGCCTTTCTGGGGGCGTTCACGCGCACCTCGCACGTGGGACCTCGCGGAAGGCTCATCTCGATGATGGGACCCATCGCGGTGCTGGGACGTCCCGGACGCGTCGCTGCGTCGCTGGCGGCCTGGCGCCCGGTGGCCTCCCATCAGGTGGCGGACGTGGTGCCCACCACGCTGCTGGAGCAGCTGACGACGCTGCGGCGCGCGTTCTCCATCCACACGGAGCCGCCGCCGCCGGACCTGCGCCCGCTGAACGTGTCGTGTCTGTGCATCCAGGGGGACCGCGACGTGCTGGTGCCGCCGTCTTCGTTGGAGCGGCTGGCCGCGTCGCTGCCGGAGGGCACGCCCCGGCACCTGCTGCGCGGCGCGGGACACGTTCCCTATTTCTCACACCCGGAGGAGTGCGCGCGGCTGCTCACGCCATGGCTCCAGGCGCTCGCGCCCGCGGGGCTCGCGGTGCTGACGGCCCGGGGGCTCGGGGCGGACGCAGGCTCCGTGGCCTGACGCCGCGCGCGGCCTTGACAACGCGCGCGCGGTTCGACGGATCCACCCGCCTGGCGGGGGGGTGTACGGATGCGGTCGCGGGAAGTAGTTTCGCCTCCGCCGATGTCGACCCGTCCTCTTCGCGCGCTCCTCTTCCTGGCGTTCCTGTCCACGGCGGCGCAGGCCTCCGCGGAATCCGCCCCCGGGCTGACCGCCTCGCCCGTGCTGCCCACCGCTCCGGCCCAGGCCGCCGCTCCGGCGCCCGTGCCCCGCCGCACCGTGTTGCTGTTGGGTGACAGCCTCATCGCCACGGGCTTCGGGGAGTACCTCCAGAACCAGCTCGCCGCGCACCCTCGCATCCGCTGTGAGCGCCGCGCGAAGTCGTCCACGGGCCTGGCGCGCCCGGACTTCTTCGACTGGCTGGAGGTCGGCCAGCAGGAGGTGCAGCAGCACCAGCCGGACGTCGTGGTGGTCATCCTGGGCGGCAACGACGGGCAGGCCCTGCACACGCGGCAGGGGCGCGCCACCGTGGCCTGGGGCAAGCCGGACTGGCAGGGCGAATACCGCCAGCGGCTGACGGACTTCGTCACGGCCATCTCCGCGCCGAACCGCAAGATTGTGTGGCTGGAGCTGCCCGCCACGAGCCGCCAGCGCTTCGAGCAGAAGCTCACGGTGATCCGCGACCTGCAGCGGGAGGTCATCGCCGCGCGCGGGGACGCCGTGCACCTGGACACGCGGCCCTACTTCACCGACGCGCGCGGCAAGGCGCTGAAGCAGGCCCGCGTGGAGGGCTTCCGCAAGCCCATGCGCCTGCGCATGACGGACGGCGTGCACTTCACCGTGGCCGGCGGGCGCTACTTCGCGAACAAGGTGTACCCGGAGGTGCTGGGCGTGCTGGGTCTGGAGCACCTGGAGCCCGAAGAGAAGCACACCACGCGCCCCGCTATCGCGCCTATGAAGCCGGCGATGCAGGCCCTGGCTCCGACGGCTCCGCCGGGAGCTCCGACGGCGCCGTAGCGGCTTCCCCGCTTCAGGAGTGGCGCGGCCAGGAACTCTCGCTGCCCGCGTCTGGACGGAGCCTGCGCACGGCGCGCAGGAGCAACTCCTCGTCGCGCGGGTTGGCCAGGAAGCCGCGCGCCTCCACCTTCCGCGCCCGTTCGAAGCCCTCGTCGTCCGACGTTCCATGGACGATGAGCGAGCCCTCGATGTGGACCTCGCCCGCGAGCAGCCCCTCCATGGCCTGGAGGGGCGCGAGCACCACGTCGTTGTCGCGCGTGTGCAGCACGTCCAGCGGCGTGGCGACGCGCGACGGGATGCCGTTGCGCGCCAGGGTGCGGGAGATGAGCACCGCGGTGACGGGCGGCCAGCCGTAGAGCATCAGCGGCGGGCTGGGCACGGCGGGCCGGGGCGGCTCCTGCGCGGCCCCCGCCGTCTCGCGGATGCCATAGAGGGCGCTGAGCGCGCGGGACAGGGCGCTGTCGGAGGCCAGGTGCGGCTCCACGCGCGCCTTGCCGGACACGGCCCGCACGTCATCCACCGCGTCCAGCGACAGCGGCGCGGGCACGGCCAGGTGCAGGACCTCCTTGTCCTCGCGCGTCTCCAGGCTGAGCGGCACGACGCCGTACTGCCGGGCGATGCGTGAGGGCACCAGGGGAGTCAGCGAACGGTCGAGCGGATGCCGGTCCAGGTCCACCGCCTCCACGTCGAACTGGATGGCCAGCCCTCGCAGGACGTCCGCCTCCGTGCACACGCCCTCGCTCACCAGGGCGCGGCCCAGGGGGACATGGACCTCGTGGTGGTGCACCAGCCCCAGGCGGAGCTGGCCTTTGTCGACCACTCCCAGCTCCAGGAGGATTTCCCCCAACGGGCGTCTGGATCCGATTTCCATGCCCACTCAACGTGGCAACCGTCCCCGCACGCGACGACGGTCGGACGGGGGCTCGTCCGCCCGCCCGCCCTCAAGACGCGTGAAGGGGGAAGAGCGCCTCGTAGGCCTCCGGCTTGAAGCCCACCGTGACGGACTCCTTCGTGACGAGCACGGGCCGCTTCACCAGCTTCCCGTCCTTCGCCAGCCACTCCACCAGCTCCGCGTCGGAGGCCGCGTCCACCTTCTCCTTGCCGAGCGCGCGGTAGCTCTGCCCGCTGGTGTTGAGCCACTTGCGCACGGACACGCCGCTCCTGGGAATCCACTGGCGCAGCTCCGCCACGGTGGGCGGCTGGTCCACGATGGGGCGCGTGCGGTGGGGCACGCCCCGCGCCTCCAGCCACTTCAGCGCCTTCCTGCAGGTGTCACAGCCGGCGTACGCCAGCACGAGGATGTCGTCGGACATGCGCGGGCTTCTACCAGACCGCCCTCGCGAACAGGCAGCTCGGCGCCTGTCTCCCCGCATGGAGGGTAGGCGGGCCGCCATGCTTCAGGACCTGCCCCATGGGGCCGGGAAGCGCATCCTTTCCGAAGCCATCCCATTCCCAGGAAGGAGACGCATGCAGGGCACTCGCGCCGAACCCATTCCCACCCTGGAAGAGCCGCTGGAGGTGCCAGCGAAGCGCCGGCGGGGTTGGTGGATTCCAGGGGTGTTGGTGCTCGCGGCGCTCCTGGCCTTCATCCTCTCGCGGCACAACGAGGAGAGGCAGTTCCTGGAGCTTCTGCGGCAGGCGCGGCCCGCGTGGCTGCTGGTGGCCGCCGCGTGCCAGGTGGGCACGTACCTGTGCGTGGCGGGCATCTGGTGGATGGTCCTGCACCGGGCGCGCATCAAGACCTCGCTCTGGTCGCTGGCGCGGCTGTCGCTGATGAAGCTCGCGTTCGACCAGGTGATTCCCACCGGCGGCGTGGGCGGGTCGCTGCTCGTGGGCCGCGGGCTGCGCCGTGAAGGCGCGCACCCCGGCATCGCCGCGGGCGCGGTGCTGCTCACGGTGCTGTGCTTCTACATCGCGCAGGCGCTGGGCGTGGGCGTGAGCCTCTACTTCCTCTGGCGGAAGTCCGAGCTGAACGAGTGGATCCAATGGCTCGTCACCGGCTTCGGCGTGGTGGCGTTGATCATCCCGCTGGGCATCCTCTGGGCCACGCGGCACCGCGAGTGGAAGCCGGGACGCTTCGCCCGGCGCATCCCGTCCCTGGGCACCCTGCTCAAGGCCATCGCGGAGGTGCCGCCCGGCATGCTGCTCAACCCCGGCCTGCTCGCGCGCGGCGTCCTCCTGCAACTGGGCGTCTACGTGCTGGACGCGGCCACGCTGGGCGCCATGCTCCAGGCCCTGGGACAGGAGGTCCCCCTGAGCACCGTGTTCGTCAGCTTCATGGTGGCCTCCATGGCGGAGACGGTGTCCATCATCCCCGGCGGCGTGGGCACCTACGAGGCCGCGTCCGTGGGCATGCTCAACCTCTTCGGCGTCCCGGTGGAGGCGGCGCTCGCGGGCACCCTGCTCCTGCGCGGCTTCACCCTGTGGCTGCCCCTGCTTCCCGGCCTGTACCTGTTGCGCCACACCTTCCGCCGCCGCCCCGTGCCCGGGGGGCAGGCAGGCTGACTTCTCCGGAAGTCACGGAAGGCCTCACGCCCTCGCCCCCGCTTCCCGTGGCTGCCCGTCTTGCGCGATGGTTCGCCTTGGCGTGGACGCCACCGGAAGCGAGAGCGATGCACTCATGAATCTGGGCCCTGCGCTGTTCCTCTACCCCGGCGTGAAGGTGCGGCCGTGTGAGTGGGGCATGGGCGTCTTCACGGACACCTTCATCGCCGCGGGAGAACTCATCGAGGAGTGCCACTACCTCAAGGTCCCGCAGCAGCAGTTCCGGGGTGAACCGCTCGACGACTATGTTTTCGAGATTCGCTGGCACCGCAACGAAGAGCCCCGCGAGGGTGACTGGGTCGCGCTCGTGATGGGCTACGGGATGATCTACAATCACGCGAGCGAACCCAACGCGTCCTATAGCCGCGGGGAAGATCGCGATGTGTTCCGTTATCACGCACTGCGGGACATCCACCCTGGTGAGCAGATCTGCATCAGCTACGGGGAGAACTGGTGGAAGGCGCGAGGTGAGGAAGTTCCTCCCTGAGTCGTGCACGCACCGTGTGCGCACCTGACAGGTGCGTTCGCACTTCCTGCTCCGTGAGGGTGGCTTCTTCCTCGGGGAAGCTTGGAAACGCTCGGAAATGAATTCCCCCGTGTCCGCGTGGGGGGCAACCAGTACAATGCGGGTCGCCTGTGCGCCGGTGCTTCAGGCCGCGCGGATGCGAGGAATGCCAGACATCATGCCATTGCGTCGTTTCTACCTATCCTCCGCTCTCGTGCTGTCCGCCTCCGCCTGCACCGGCAACATCGGTGGGCAGGACGCGGAGCCTGAAAGCGCGGCGGCGCCCGCTCGGGTGCGCCGGCTGACGCGCGACGAGTACAACAAGTCCGCCACCGCGGTGCTGGGCACCGAGGTCGACATCGCCCAGGGCTTCGCGGCCGAGGACACCATCCTCGGCTTCTCCACCCACGAGCGCCTCCAGGTGACGTCGCTCCTGGCGGATCAGCTCGACACCGCCGCGGTGACGCTGGCGGAGCAGGGCAAGTCACAACTGAGTGACCTCTACGCGTGCCCCAAGGGCAAGACGCAGGACGAGTGCGCGCGCGCCTTCATCCAGCGCGTGGGTGAGCGCGCCTTCCGCCGGCCGGTGACGGCGGACGAGGAGACGGACCTGCTGGCCCTCTTCAACGAGGGCAAGAAGGGCGGCACCATGGCGACGGGCGCGGAGCTGGTGCTCCAGGCGCTCTTCTCCTCCTCGTCGTTCCTGTACCGCACGGAGCTGGGGCCGGAGACCGCCCGCAAGGGCCAGGTGGTGGAGCTGACCGCCTACGAGGTCGCCTCCGAGCTGTCCTTCATGGTGACCGGTGGACCGCCGGACGCCACGCTGCTCGCCTCCGCCAAGGCCGGCACGCTGTCCTCGGCGGACGAGCGCGAGACCCAGGCGCGCCGCCTGCTCAAGACGGAGGCCGCGCAGGTGAAGCTGCGCCAGTTCTTCGTGGAGTGGCTGGGGCTGGGCGGCCTGGCCAAGGTCAACAAGAACAACCTCGTCTACCCGGACTACAGCGTGGACTTCCGCGACTCCATGGTCCGCGAGCGCGACGCGTTCATCGACTTCATCGTGAAGAACCACTCGGGCTCCGTGGAGGAGCTGCTGAGCGCCAACTACTCGTTCGTGGACGAGACGCTGGCGAACTTCTACGGCGAGCTGGAGCGCACCAACGTGGATGGCGACACGGGCCTGGGCCGTGTGACGCTGCCGCCGGAGCGCCTGGGCATCCTCACGCAGGCGGGCGTGATGTCCACGTACGCCCACTTCGACTCGTCCTCGCCCATCAAGCGCGGCAAGTTCGTGCTCACGCGCCTGTTGTGCCGCACGGTGCCCGCGCCGCCGGCCAACGTGTCCACGATTCCCCCGGCCCTGTCGGAGGACGCCACCACCCGCGAGCGCTTCGCGGCGCACACCAACAACCCCGCGTGCGCCAGCTGCCACAAGACCATCGACCCCATGGGCTTCGGCATGGAGGACTTCGACGGCCTGGGCCAGCACCGCACGGAGGAGAACGGCCGCACGGTGGATGCCAGCGGCGCCGTGATTGCCAGGGACGGCACCACCAACCTGGGCGACTTCACCGGTGGCGCGCAGCTGGCGCGCTACCTGACGACGAGCGAGGAGCTGGCCAACTGCGTGCCGCTGCAGTTCGTGCGCTACGCCATGGGGCGCGACGAGCACGCCTCGGACGCGGAGCTGCTCGCCGCCATGCGCACGGGCCCCTACCGCACGGACCGCCTGAAAATCACCGAAGTGCTGGTCAGCCTGGTGCGTTCGTCTTCCTTCACCCAGCGGCGTCTGCCCACCCGTTGAGCTTTGACTTCCATGCCCCGCGACTTCTCCCGACGCAGCATCCTGAAGCTCCTGTCCGGCACGGCCATGGCGGCGCCCTTCGCGCACCTGCTCACCAGCTCCGTGGCCGAAGCGGCGGACGCCGCCCCCCTGCGCTTCATCGCCCTGTTCACCCCTCACGGCCTGCTGCCGGAGTACTGGGTGCCCAAGGGCAATGACACCAGCTTCAACATCGACTTCGAGAACTCCGTCCTCCAGCCGCTCCAGCGCCACCGGGACAAGCTCCTGGTGCTGGACGGCCTGGACTACCGCGTCCTCTACGAGCACGGCCGCACCGGCCACGAGGGCGGCCCCGTCACCTTCCTCACCGGCAGCCAGGTGGAGGTGTCCAGCGGTGACGAGCTGCCCAACAACGCGTCCCTGGACCAGGTGATTGGCAACGCGGTGGGCGGCTCCACGCAGTTCCGCTCCCTGCAGCTGCACGCCTTCGAGCAGTTCGGCGCCCAGCACGTCTACAACAGCATCTCCTTCACGGAGAACGGCTCGCGCGTGCCGTTCGAGCTGAACCCCGCCAACGTCTACAAGCGACTCTTCGCCAGCATGGGCGGCTCCGAGGCGGAGGCGCAGGCCATGCTGACCCGGCGCAAGAGCCTGCTGGACTACCTCATCAAGGACGCCACCCGGCTGAAGTCGCGGCTGGCGGCCGCGGAAGGCACCAAGCTGGACACGCACCTGGCGGCGCTGCGCGACATCGAGCGGCGGCTCACCAGCTCCGGCGCGCTCAGCTGCTCGAAGCCGACGGCGCCTTCC
Organism: Corallococcus sp. CA041A; assembly: GCF_003612075.1. Classification (NCBI taxonomy): domain Bacteria; kingdom Pseudomonadati; phylum Myxococcota; class Myxococcia; order Myxococcales; family Myxococcaceae; genus Corallococcus; species Corallococcus sp. CA041A. Next base: position 12,134 of record NZ_RAWF01000147.1, on the reverse strand, counting down.
GGCGCGGTGAACGACCTGGGCGAAATCAACAACATGCCCGCCCTCACCGAGCTGCACATGGACCTCATCGCCCGGGCGTTCGCGTGTGATTTGACGCGCGTGGTGACCATGACCATCCCCGGGCCGTCCATGCCGTGGATTGGCATCGACGAGGACATCCACAACGACATCGCCCACCGCACGGACACCCAGTCCGAGCCGGCGCGCACCGAAATCCGCCTGCGCATGGTGGCGGTGCAGCGGTGGTACGCCGAACAGGTGGCGCGGCTGATGGACACGCTCAAGTCCATCCCGGAGGGCAGCGGCACGGTGCTCGACAACACCGTCATCCTGTGGGGGAACGAGCTGGGCGACGCGGCCGGGCACATGAACGTGTCCATCCCCACGGTGCTGGCGGGCGGCGCGGGCGGGAAGTTCCGCATGGGCCGCATGCTGTCCCTGCGCCCCGGGAAGGACCCGCTGGGCGACTGGAAGGGCCCGGGCAAGCCGCTTCTGGGCGCGGTGGAGCACAACAAGCTGCTCACCACCATTGCCCAGGCCTTCGGCGTGAACGTGGACCGCTTCGGCCACGAGGACTACGTGGGCACGCTCAACCTCACCTGAAGCCTCCGGGCGGCCTGAAAGGCCCCGGAAAAGACAACGGGAGCGGACCTTCTTGAGGCCCGCTCCCGTTTTCATTTCAGCAAGGGACGGAGGGGATTACCCGCCGAGCGCGCCGTTGATGAGGGGCGCGAGGATGCTCATGCCCGCGTCCTCGTTGTTGTAGTTGTTGGCCGGCTCGTAGATGCGGACGCGCTGGTTGCTGTTGATGAAGCGCGACAGGAAGACGTCCATGGGGACCATCTCGCCGTGGCAGGCCCAGGACTGCCAGGGGCTGGAGACGTACTCGTACCAGTACTTCTTCTCCATGCGCTGGCAGGCGTGCGCGCCCACGAAGGTGATGATGGTGCTGCAGTGGCTGGCGTTGATGGCGCGGTGGTGCGGGATGAAATAGCTGAAGTTGTTGTACTTGTTCAGCTCGTTCACGAACGCGTCCTGGTCCGTCTTCCAGTACGCATGGACGGACGCCTCGTCGTTGGGCGTCTTGAAGCGCTCATACGAATAGCGCGAGTAGTTGTAGTCCATCGTGTAGCCCGTGTACGCGAGCTGATCGTTCGGGAACTCGGTGGCGACCATCTTGTTGATGGAGCCCATGTCGTTGATGCTGAAGCTGGCCGGCAGCTGGCTGAACACCGAGTCCAGGTTCCACGACGAGCGGATCTTGTCGTGCAGCGGGCGCGACAGGGAGTTCGCGTTCGGCGCCATGAAGATGGGGCCGGAGTCGTTGATCATGTACCCCTTGGCCGGGTTGATGGCCTTGCGGATGAAGTAGTAGCCGGCGGAGGTGGACGTGCCACCCGCGCTGTAGCCCGTCACCAGCAGCTTCTGCACGTTGGGGAAGTTCTGCTTGGCGTAGTTCGCCGCCGCCAGCGTGTTGGTGTAGCCGGAGTGCGACCAGGTCAGCGGCGCCTGTCCGCCCGTCGTGTCCGTGTAGACCTTGGTGTTGTTGCCGATGTGCACGTCGCCCGTGCAGTACGGCATGTAGACGATGTTCCAGTCCTTCGTGACGATGTCCTTGCGGTCACGGAAGGGAAGGCCCGGGTCCGCCCCGTTGACGATGGGGGACACGTACTTGGCCGTGAACTGCGTCATGTAGTCGTCGGAGATGCCGTTGGGGTTCGCCGCGCCCAGGATGCCCGTACGGCCGCTACAGGAATCGTAGTCCCAGCACGCGCCGCCACCCTCCATCATGAACAGCAGGTTGGGCGAGTTCGTCTTGTGCACGAAGAACTTGTACTGCGAACCGTTGCCACACTTGGTGCCGGGCAGCGTCACCTTCTGCCAGGCGTAGTTGTTGCCGCCGTCCACCAGCACGTCGACGATGCCTTCGACCAGCACTTCGGCATGCGCGGCGCCCACGGGGGCGGAGAGGGCCAGAAGGCTCATCCAGAGAAAACTTCTCATGCGGCTTCCTCCAAAGGGGGAGTGAGTTGAGTGGGGTTGCGGCCGGGGATGATACGTTTTTGTTTATCAGCCGTAAGCAGGGAAACTTCGCTTGCAGTGAAAATTGTGAATTTCAAGTCAGGCGCAGCATTCCATCTGAAAGGATTGTAATTGCCGCTTCGCGTCAGCCAGGGATTAAAAATTGACGCGTCTGGTCGTGTTTTAAATGTATCAATTGCGCGGCGCGTCGCTGGCAGGCCATGACACGGGTTGCGGCGAGCGCGGGGCGCGGGGTATGGCCTTGGGCATGAGCACGCACGCGCGATGGAAGCTGCCCCTGGGCACGGCGGGAGTCCTGGCCCTGGCGGTGGGGGCGTGGCTTGTCTTTGGCGGGCAGGCTCCGGAGGACGCCGCGCCGGTAGTGGCGCCCGCGCCCGTGACGCAGGCTCCCGCGCCGCCGCCCGTGTTCGCCTCCACGCCGGCGGTGCCCCGCGCGAAGGACGGCGGGCTGGACCTGGTGGGCGCGGCGACGGCCCAGGTGCAGGCGGCGCCGGACGCGGAGTCCGGCCCCTATCCGGTGGACCTGGAGGTGCTGCGCGCGAAGCTGCCGGGCAACCTGTACTTCGAACTGGACGCGCCCACGAAGGACCCGGAGGAGCTGCGCCGCCGTGAGGGGGTGAAGGCGAAGTGGAACGCCCTCTTCGGCAAGGTGCAGTCCAACGAGGCCTCGGAGGAGGAGGTGCACCAGTACTACGAGCACCGCCGCCAGGTGTCCGAGGACGCCATCGCCTTCGCCACCACGATGCTGCAGGACTACGGCGACAAGCTGCCCGCGGAGCACCGGGGCCTGTTGGAGCTGAGCGTGAACATGCACCGCACGCGTCTGGCGGAGATTCCGCGCCAGGAGGCGGAGGCGCTGTCGCGCCGCGAGGCCCACGCCCAGCGGCAGAAGGAGTGGCGCGCGGGCGGCGGCCGTCAGCCCTGATTCGACTCGTCCGCGCCGGGGAAGGTGCGGATGAGCGGGGAGCGCACGGTGGAGGAGGCCACCCACAGCTGGTGGGACGAGCGGGTGACGGCGACGTGCAGCCTGCGGCGGGCCTCGTCGTCCGCGGGGTAGGCGCGCGCGGTGACGTCCGGCAGGACGACGTAGTCGAACTCCAGGCCCTTCACGTTGTCCACGTCCGTCACGTCCACGCCGGGCTCGAAGGAGAAGTCGCCCTCCAGCACCAGCCTCGCCCAGGGCATCTCCCGGATGACGCGGTGGAAGGACCAGGCGGCCTCGCGGCTGCTGGCGATGACGCCCACCGACGCGTGCGGCTCGCGCAGCACCAGGTCGCGCAGGGCGTCTCCCAGGAACAGCCAGGCCTGGGCCTCGTCGGGGAAGTGGTGGAAGCCCACGGGCGCGCCCTCGCGGCCGGCCTTCGCGGCGTTTGCCGGGGACTGGGTGCCCAGCACGTGCTGCGCTAGCGCCACCACCGGGCGCGGGCAGCGGTAGGACACCTGGAGCCGGCAGGTTGCGGCGTCGCGGATGCCCAGCTCGTCCAGGGCGGCGTCCCAGCCGGCGAAGCCCGCCGTCGTCTGTTGCACCTCGTCTCCGGCGAGCGTGCAGCTGCGGCTGTCCGCGAGCAGCTGGCTGACGACGAAGAGCTCGAAGAGGGAGAAGTCCTCCGCCTCGTCCAGCACGACGTGCGCCAGCCGCTCCGCGCCCAGCGCGCCCCGCTGCGCCTTGAGGAACATGAGGACGGGCAGGTCGTCCGCGTCCACCGTGCCCGCGAGCGCGGCCGGCGTGTCCGCTTCAATCGCGCGCCCGTCCACGGTGACGAGGCGGTCCTCGTCGAAGCCCTTGTACTGGCGCGACAGCGGCGTGGCGGTCTGCTGCCGGGTGTGCTCCAGCACCTCCGCCACCACGGTGAGCGGCAGTTCTCCCTTCGCGTCCGCCACCACGGCCTCCACGAAGGCGCGGTCCAGGTACGCGTCCGCCAGCTTGAGGCGCAGCCGGTCCAGCGTGGGGGGCAGGGCCTTGCCCTTGAACACGGGCACGCGGCCGGCCAGCGCGCGGCGCAGGGCGGGGTGGCGCTTGAAGCGCGAGACGAGCGCGGGCGTCTCCGGGGACAGCTTGATGCCCGGCACGCTGAAGGCGGAGCGCGCGGTGGCCAGCGACCAGGCCTCCAGCGTCTCCACGGTCACCTTGCCCAGGCCCAGCGGCGCGAGCAGCCGGCGCGTGAGCCGGGCCAGGCCCGCCTCCGGGACGACGACCTTGGTGCGCGCCTGCGGGTACGCCTTCGCGTCGTCGAAGATGACCTTGGCCAGCCGGTGCAGCGCCACCGTCGTCTTGCCGCTGCCCGCGCTGCCCAGCACCAGCAGCGGCTGCTCCGGGCCGGTGCTGACGGCGGCGTACTGCTCCGCGTCCAGGAGCGCCGTCACGCCGAACGCGTCCTCCACGTGCGTGGCGCCCCGGCCCACGCCCAGGAAGCCCGGACGCGCGGCGGTGCCGCTGCCGCCCGCGAGCACGGAGGCCGCGTCACGGCCGCGCGAGTGCCAGCGGCCCTGTGAATCGCGCTGGAGCAGGTAGGGGCCGGTGCTGATGCGGGTGAGGACGCCCTTCTCGATGATGACCAGCCGGCGCGCCTCCACTTCGCCTTCGGAGAGCCGGTCTCCGAAGTACTCCTCGAATGCGTCGCCCTCCTCGTAGTTGTAGAAGACGCGGGCGACGGGGGCGAACCTCCAGTCGATGACGCGCACGCCGGCGGAGAGGTTGGCGAAGCTGGTGCGGCCGAGCAGGTAGTCGCGCGCGCCCGTGGGCCCGGCCAGGCGCAGGTGCGCGAAGTAGGGGGCGTGCGCGTCCGGCAGCGGGATGGCCTCCTGCCGCTCCAGCATGGAGCGCACCTCGTTCATCTGGGTGAAGACGTGCGGCAGGTCCGCGGCGTGCGCCGTGGTGGCGTCGTCGCGCAGCACCGCCAGCTGGGCCATCAGCCCCTGCGTGTCCAGCGTGCGTTCCGCGGCCTGACGGCGCGCTTCCGTCAGCGCCTGCTGGACGCGTGACAGCAGGGCCTCTTCCTCGGCGATGAGCGCGAGCGCCTCGGGCGACAGCTCCTGCTCCTGGCCGGCCATGAGGTCTTTCCTTTCCGCCCGTGGGCGTGCGTGGGGCGGGCAAGGTGAACGCTGGCCACCGCCGGGTCAACCCGTTGGATTCTAGGGCCGACTTGCTAGATTGAGGATCGCGGTGGAGGCGCCCGTCCCTTCTCCCGGGTCCTCCCGCACACGCGCTTCCCATCCACCCCGCCAGGTTGCCTCCCCAGGGGGTGGGGTGGATGTCCGCGACTGATCGCGGACGGGGGTTGTCTGTCGAATGGCGGCGCACGCTGGAGGCGGGTGGCTTCTAACGGCACGCGCGGCTTGCTTCCTTCCGCATCCATCCCGAACACGGAGGATGTACCGGATGACCTCGATGAATGCGCCGTTCCGCTGGACGCTGTCACTCGCCGCCGCGCTGGGAATCGCCACGTCGGCGGGGGCGCAGGAGCCGGAACCCCCGTCGGAACCCCAGACGGAGTCGGAGACGTCCACGACGACCACGACCCCCACGATGAGCTCGGAGGAGACGCAGAAGTCGGGCGGACACCACCCCGAGGGGCGCATCGGGCCGCAGTTCGCGGTGAGCGGCAACGTGGGCTTCGGCCTGGGCTACGTCTACACGAACGGCCAGGCCCCGGGAGGCGGCCTGGAGGATTTGAAGATCACCCAGTCCGCGAAGATCTCCTTCCCCATCATCGCGGAGCTGGGCTTCCGGGTGACGCCGCGGTTCTACCTGGGCGTGTGGGGCAGCTGGGAGCCGGTGCTCACCAAGACGAACGAGCTGTCATGCCCGGAGGGCTTCGACTGCAACACCTACCAGTGGCGCGTGGGGCCGGAGGTCCGCTACCACGTCCGGCCGGGCTCGAGCTTTGATCCGTGGATTGGCCTGGGCCTGGGCCTGGAGATCCTCAAGAGCCACGTGGAGGGGGACACGCAGGTGCAGGTCGCGCCGGGCGTGTTCCTCCCCACGCACGTGGACACGCACGTCACGGACCGGGGGCCCACCATCGCGCGCCTCACGCTGGGTGGCGACGTGCGAGTGACGCGGGCCCTGGCGGTGGGGCCCATCATCACCGCTTCCGTGGGCCAGTACACGGTGCGCACCGGTTCGCAGACGCTGGACATCACTGGCGTGGGCACCCGCGACCAGGGGCTCACGCCAGTGGATGACGGCTTCCACGCGCTGTTCACCCTGGGCATCCGCATCGCGTTCCTGCCCCTGTAGCACCGCGTGGCGGCGGGAAAACGCGAGACGCCCCCTTGGAACCGGGGGGCCGGGTGAGGTGTCTTGGGGCGCGGCTCCCCACCTCCCCCGGAGGGTGCATGTCGTCTCGCAAGGTGTTCGTCGTGGTGGCCGGGCTGGCGCTCCTGCTGGCCGGCGTCTTCGTCTGGATGCGCGCCTCCGCGCCCGCCGCGGAGGTGCGCGATGAAGCGGTGATGTCCCCCGAGCGGCCCGCGTCCGTCCCGACGCGGGCCCCGGTGCGCAATGGGGGCGGTGCGACCGCGCCCGTGGAACAGCCCATGCGGGACGCGGACGGCGCGCTGCGCGTGGAGACCGCCACGGCCTCGGGGCCGCTCGCGGGCGCGGAGGTGACGCTGTACCTGCGAGGTCCGGCGTCCCCGGGCTCACGGCTGCCGTCGTGGCGCGTGGCGGGGCAGGGCCGGACGGATGCGGCGGGAGCGCTGGTGCTGCCCGCGCGTCCCGGACCCTATCTCGTCACCGCGCATGCGGAAGGGTTGGCGCTGGCGCGCGCGGAGGTGACGCGTCCCCATGGCGAAGCGTTGACCCCGGTTCGCCTCCTGCTGGAACCCGGTGTGTCGCTGACGGGCCTGACGGTGGAGCGCGTAGGCGGCGCACCCGTGCCGATGGCGGAGCTGACGCTCACGCCGCATACCGGCTTCGAGGACGCGCTTCCCGTGTTCCTCCAGACGGGCGCGTCGGTGCCGGACGAGGCGCGGCATGAAGCGCTCAGCGACGCACGGGGCGCGTTCGGGTTTCATGGGCTGGCGCGCGGTGAGTATCAACTGGAGGCGCGAGCCCCGGGCCACGCGCCCCGTCGCATCGCACGCGTGCTCGTGCCTGGGACGGACGTGCGCGTGGAGTTGGACGGCTCCGCGTTCATCGAGGGCTTCGTCACCCGCGCGGATGGAACTCCCGCGCCGGGAGCGCGCGTGAGCGCCTGGGGCGAGGACGGCGCCGTGGAGGTGGAGGCCGGAGACACGGGGAGCTTCTCGCTGGACGTGCCGCCCGGGTCGTTCCAGGTGACGGCCCGCCACGGAGGGGAGACGGGCGCGGCCGAGGGCGCTGCCGTCGCGGGGCCGGGCCTGACGATGAAGGCGGAGACTGGCGCGGCCGAGGGCCCGATCGTCGTGGGGCCGGGCATGACGGTGAAGGACGTGCGGATCCGCCTGAGCGGCGCGGCGTCGCTCGTGGGCGTGGTGCGGCGCAAGGACTCGGGCGAGGCCATCGCGGAGGCCACGGTGGGTGTGCGCGCGCATGGCGACCGCGCGGACCTGCTCCAGGCGCGCTCGGAGGCGGATGGACGGTTCGAGGTGGGCGGACTCGCGCCGGGCGCCTACGACGTGCAGGTGCGCGCTCCGGGCTTCCAGCCGCTCACGCGCACGGGGTTGGGCGTGCTCGCGGGGCAGCGCTTCGAGCTGGTGCTGGAGCTCGCGGCGCCGGGACGCATCAAGGGCACGGTGGTGGATATCGCGGAGGCGCCGCTCTCCGGCGTGACGGTGGTGGCCCAGCTCAAGTGGAGGCCGCTGCCGGACGCGCTGCCCTCGGTGACGGATGCGCAGGGGAGCTTCACGCTGGAGGACGTGCCGGAGGGCACCGTGTACGTCGCGGCGCGCCGCGCGGACAGCGAGGACGAGGTGCGCCAGCCCGTGCGCGTGGTGGCGGGACAGACGGTCATGACGCTGCTGACGCTCGTGGGCGAAGGCGTGCTGGAGGGCACCGTGCGCAAGGAGGACGGAGCGCGGCCGTCCGGCGCGGTGACGGTCACCGCGCACCGGGTGGGTGCTCCCGCCTCCGAGTCCGTCGACGTGCCCGCGAAGCCGGATGGAACGTGGTCGATGCGCGTGGGCGCGGGGCGCTACCAGTTGAGCGCGTGGCTGTCCGCGCTGCGCTTCCAGAACGGCGACCAGCAGCAGGTGGTGGAGCTGGAGGCGGGAGGCCGGCGCCACGTGGACCTGGTGGTGGGCGAGCCCAGGAAGCCGCTCCGCGTGACGGTGCTGGAGCCCAACGGCGCGCCGAGCGTCCACGCGACGGTGATGGCCACGGAGGCGGGCCACACGGACATCCAGGCGGAGGAGATGACGGACGCATCCGGCCAGGCGGTGCTGGCCTTGGATGGCCTGGGTTCGGATGCGTGGCGCGTCTGGTCCACGAATGGCGGACGGCAGGGCGAGGCCGCGAGCGTGTCCGCGTCCCAGAAGGAGCTCACGCTCCAGCTGAAGCCCGCGGCTCGATTGAGGGGCACCGTGCGTTCGGCGGGAGGCCGCGAGGTGCGGGGCTTCACGCTGACCGTCACCGCGGCGCGCGGCGAGGACGACTTCCTCTCCCGCGTGGAGCGTCAGTTCTCCGGGGACTCGTTCCAGGTGGACGACGTCTTCCCCACGCGCGTCACTGTCACTGTCACGCTGCCGGACGGACGCGCGGGCAAGGTGGACGTGACGCTCGCGTCCGGCGCGGAGGCCGCCGTGGAGGTGGTGGTGGACGCGGGCGGCGGCGTGTCCGGACGGCTGGTGGATGCGCGCACGAACGAACCGCTGGCGGGCGCGTACGTGGACGCGGACGGCATCGCATCTCCCACCACGGGCGCGGACGGACGCTTCGAGTTGAAGGACCTGGCCCCGGGCGCGCACCGGCTCACCGCGTGGAGCCGGGGGCGCGAGCTGGTGGATCGGCGGGTGTCGCTCGCCGCCGGGAAGACGCAGGCCTTGGGGGACTGGCGCCTGGGCCTTCAGCGCGTGGAGCCGGGGCGGCTGGGCCTGACCTTCGGCATGTCGGGACGGGACGTCGTCATCAGCGGCATCGCGGAAGGCGCGGACGTGGTGGGCCTCCAGGTGGGGGACGTGTTGCGCTCCATCGACGGGGCGGTGGTGCTGGACATGGGCGAGGCCCGGCGGCGTGAGCTGGGCGCGCCGGGCAGCCCCGCGGTGCTCGCGCTCCTGCGGGGCGGCCAGGCGTTGTCCTTCACGTTCATCCGCGCACGCTGACGGAGGCGCGGCTTGAAAGCGCGGGGCCGGCCCTGACAGCATCCCACCCCATGGATGAGCGCTTCACCCCGGAGCACGAGGCGTTCCGCCGCACCGTGCGTCAATTCGTCGAGAAGGAGCTGGCCCCGCACGCGCTGGAGTGGGACCAGGCCGGCGAGTTCCCTCGCGACGTGTTCCGCCGCTGCGGTGAGCTGGGCTTCTTCGGCATCAGCCATGACCCTGCATATGGCGGCAGCGGGCTGGACTCCTGGTACGTGGCCGCCTTCGCGGAGGAGCTGGCGCGGGCGCGCAACGGGGGCGTGGCGATGTCGCTCCTGGTGCAGGGGCAGATGGCCACGCCGGTCATCAACGAGCTGGGCACCGACGAGCAGAAGCGCGAGTTCCTGGCCCCCGCGCTCACCGGGGAGCGCATCGCGGCGCTGGCGATGAGCGAACCGGACGCGGGCTCGGACCTGGCCCGGCTGCGCACCACCGCGCGAAGGGACGGCGACGACTACGTCATCCAGGGCGCGAAGACGTGGATCTCCAACGGCGCCCGCGCGGACTTCCTGGTGCTGGCGGTGCGCACGGGCGGGGAGGGCGCGCCGGGCATCTCGCTGGTGACGCTGCCCACGGACGTGAAGGGCTTCTCCGTGTCGAAGAAGCTCCAGAAGGTGGGCCACCGCTCGTCGGACATGGCCATCCTCTACTTCGAGGACTGCCGCATCCCTGCCCGCTACGTGCTGGGCCGGGAGAACGACGGTTTCTTCCACATCATGAACAGCTTCCACGCGGAGCGCCTGGTGACGGCGCTCTACACGGTGGCGGTGATGGACGACCTGTTGCGTGAAGCCATCCGCTACGGCCGTGAGCGTCAGGCGTTTGGAAAGCGGCTGCTGGACTTCCAGGTGTGGCGCCACACCTTCGTGGACCACGCCACCCGCGTGGAGGCGGCGAGGCAGCTCACCTATCAGGCGGTGCAGCTCTTCAATCGCAAACGCAAGCAGAAGCCGGTGAAGGAGATTGCGATGGCCAAGCTCCTCACCACCGAACTGGCCCAGCGCGTGGCCTATGACTGCCAGCAGTTCTACGGCGGCATGGGCTACGTGGAGGAGTCGCACGTCGCGCGGGCGTGGCTCGACGTGCGCATGCTCACCATTGGCGGCGGCACGTCCGAGGTGATGAAGGAAATCATCGCCGGGACGATGGCGCTGTAGCCTCAGGCGGCCTGCTTCTCCAGATTGCCCTCCAGCCACCGGGCCGCATCCGCTCCGTTGCCCGTCCACACCGTCGGCGTGCCGTCCACGGTGCGCCGCGCCACCTCCAGCTCCCAGCCCACCTTCACGGGGCCGACCTTGAAACCAGGCGCCATGGAGACGCCGCGCTGCGTGTAGGACGTCTCCTTGTATTCCACCTTCGCGTCCTCGCCGGCCGTCTTGAACGCCCCCGGCACGTCCCCCTCCAGGAGCTTGCCGAACGCGCCGTTCTTCACGAGCGTGCCGGGGTTGCCCTCGATGCTGACCTCGTAGGACGTGCCCTTGCCGTTGCCCTGGACCAGGCCGGCGCCCTCCACCGTCAGCGTGACCTTGCTGCGCGAGTTCGCCGCCAGGTCCTTGAGCGCGGGGCCGAGCGTGGCCTTCGGGTCCTTGAGGATTTCGTCTGTCTTTGACCCGGCGGGCAGCGGGATGCGCGTCTCCACCTCCAGCTTGCCGCTGCCCTTGAGCGACGTGCCCACCTTCACGCCGCCCTTGATGGGGAGCTTCATCCGGTCCGGCCCGACGATGGACTTGTCCACCTCCAGGTTCCGGTTCGGGCCGCCGCCCACCTCCACCTGGACGGCGTCCTTGATGACGACCTCGGGCGGCTTGCCCTCGGGGAACTCGATGCGGACCGTGCGGTCCGAGCGGGCCTTGCCCCCCACGTCCAGGTTGTTCACCATCGGGCCGCCCGGGACGGGGATGTCCGCGGCGAACTGCGCGGCGCCCGTGCCACGCAGCTCCACGGCGGCCATCTTGCTCTGCAGCCACTCGATGTCCTCCTTGGGAGGCATGTCGGCCGCGCCCGCGATGTTGGCCTGCATGCCTGTCTTCATGCGGTCCATGATGCGGTTGGCCCGGGCCACCTCGGCGGGCGTCTCGAACTTGAACTCCACCTTGCCGCCACCGCCCGCGAGCAGCTTCGCGTCGAGCTTGCTGTTCTCGAAGCCCACGCCGCCCAGGACTTCCGAGTCGATGCTCAGCCGGTAGTTGGGCCCCGGCTCGCGCGCGCCCGTGGTTGGATTGGTGCGCATGCCCTCTTCGCAGCTGACTTCAATCTGCGCGCGCGTCTGGAGGCGGCCAATCTTGTAGCCGCCGTCGAAGCCGCCGGACGTGGAGAACTTGTCCCCCGGCTTCATGGACTCGATGTCCGCCTGCGAGCCCGTCACGTCGGTGCCGGCTCCGAGCACCTTGAGGGCCCCGTCCACCTTGGACTCCAGCCAGGTGAAGCCGGGCACGTTGTCGCGAGCGCTCTGCAGCAACTGCTCCATCGCGCCCTGCGGCTGCACGGTGCCGCCCACGCCGCCTGTGGCCAGGACGTCGGGCTGTACCTGTCCCGCGACGCCGCCCTCAAGCCCCAGGGCTCCAGGCCCATCACTCCCAGCCCCGCCGGCCACGGGGCCCGCCTGCGTGCCGCCGCTGACGCCGCCCGCCGCGATGCCTCCCGGACCTCCGGCCGGAGCCGCATGGCCTCCAGCTCCGGCCGGAGTCGCGCATCCACCCACCCCGGCCGGACCCGCGCGCCCGCCGCGCACCTCGAACCCGTCTCCCGGCCGCCCGACTGCGGGCCGCTGCGCCGGACGGTTCGCGGGGCCCTGCGACGGGGCCTCCGGAAGC